>JBKHGK010000223.1:0-3750 GCA_046539705.1 Candidatus Brocadiia bacterium
TCCCGGGCTGCCATTTGATTTCAGCATGGATTTATAATTACGCTTAAGTTACTCTAATGGGGGCGAGCCGCATCGGAATACGAGTATTAACTACTAATTACCGAGGAAGATAATGGGAAAAGAACTGAATGATCCGCGGAAACGTATACTGGAATGTGCCCGGGAGGTGAGACGGAACATTGATGCGGGCTCGACTCCCCAGTTGCGGCTTCCCAAACGCAGCCTGAGTAACGTAACCTATACCCCGCAGGAGGAATCGGGTGAGGATCAGCAGACGGGTTATCTGAAACTGGCCGATGGGGAGATCACCCGGACTCTCAGCTACAACACGGTGAAAAGTTTTGCACAGACCCTGCGGATGATGGCGCTGGCGAAGGATACGGTCGAGGGGGGCGAGGAGGTCAGCAAGCGGGAGGCCTACTACATATCCAAAAACTGGGAGGACGCCCGGTTCGATAAACAGCCGGAAAGTGACACGGTAATGGAGGACATCGAGGCGATGTTCCGGTTGAACCGGGAGCAGCTCGGCTTTGTCCCCGAGGAGAAGGGTGGGGAGGTCGCCGGTCCGTTACGGGTGCTGGACCGCGACCCCAAATCGGGGCAGCAGATAAAGATCGACTGTGAGCGATTCGGCCGTGGGGCCTACTCGGTTCCCATCTCCGTGGAGGATCTTGAATTCGACACCGACGCCGAGTTTATTCTCGTGGTGGAAACGGCGGGTATGTTCCAGCGGCTCAACAATCATGCGTTCTGGCGGAAGGCGAACTGCATCCTGGTCAGTATGGGTGGTGTCCCGACACGGGCATGCAGGCGGTTTGTGAGACGTCTGAGTGAGGATGAGGACCTGCCCGTATATGCGTTCGTCGACGGCGATCCTTATGGTTATGCCAACATTTATCGCACGTTGAAGGTGGGGAGTGGCAATTCCGCGCATATCAACGAATATTTCTGTGTTCCCGGTGCAAAACTCCTCGGGGTAACTCCGGAGGATATTAAGAAGTACGAACTACCGACCCATCCCCTGACTGACACCGACATAAAACGGGCCAAGGATACCCTGAAGAACGACCCCTTTTTCCAGCATCATGGGCGGTGGCGAAAAGCGATCAAGGCGATGTTGAAGATGGGGGAGAGAGCCGAGCAGCAGGCGTTTGCCAAGCACAGTCTGAATTTCGTTCTGGAGACCTACCTGCCCGAAAAACTGGAAGAACGTGACACCTTCCTGCCATAACCCTCGACGATCCCACAGCGGATATTGCCTGACTTCTCCCATCATCTCCGACCCGGACTATACCGGCTACAGAGAACCAAAATCATGCCAGAAGTCCGATGTGAACAGTGTGGTGCGAGCTATAAGGTCCCTCCCTCCATGGCGGGGCAGCGGACGCACTGTAGCTGTGGGAAGAGGATTCAGATACCGAAGGAAACGGGGGCAAAGGCCGGGAAAGGTGCAGGACCGGAATCCGCGGCATGGTACATCCAGTGGGAGGGCAAAGCTCGGGGCCCCTATACCTTTGCCAGGCTCCGCAAGGCTCTGCGAAGCGGACAATTAGATCGCAACGTGCCCGTGTACTCCGCCTTTACTGGAGAGTGGAAGAGAGCCGGCAACGTGGAGGTGCTCCAGCGGCGCCGGCCCGGGCGGGGTTGGTACCTGCGGGGCAGGGAGGGGCAGTCGGGACCTCACTCGAGCCGTCAGATAAAGGGGATGATCAAAAAGGGTGAGGCGAAACCGGATGATCTGGTCTGGAGTGCCGATCTTGATGGATGGAAGAAACTGTCAGTCGTTGATCAGTTTTCCGACCTGGTCGACGAATACGGGGAAGACGATCGGGCCGAGAAAGCTCGAGAAAAATGGTATTACGTTCGTTCGGGGCGACGGTACGGTCCGGTTTCCCGGGCCGAACTGATAAAGGCCGCGCAGGCGGGTCGGATCGGGCCTGAAGATAGAGTCTGGTCCAGCCGAACGGAGGAATGGCGGGCGGCCAGCGAGGTTTCCGCCCTGAGGGAGGCTCTTAAGGCCGGCCAAAAGGCGACCAGGGGGGGGCTGTGGTATTACAAGCACGGGGGGAAGAGGCGGGGACCGGTGGAGCTGAATGAGCTTCGTGACCTCATTGAACAGGCGAAAGTGGTCGCCGGCGACCGGGTTTTCAGCAAGGAACTCGGGGCGTGGAAGGACGTGCGGGAAGTACCCGAACTGAAAGAATCAGTCAGAGCCGCCCGGGAAGGCAAAGTCCAGGTGGACACAAGCGGAAATGAATGGTATTACATCCACGGGGGCGAGCAAAAGGGCCCCATATCACTGCCGGTTCTCGCCCGGAAACTGCAGTCCGGAAAACTGGGGCCGAGCACGAGGGTTTACGGGCCGGGGGCCGACCGCTGGCAGAGTGTCGATAAGGTCAAAGCGCTTGCCGATTATCTGCCCGCCGCTCACAGTGACGAAGAGCGGTCTGAGGATGAGACCCCCACCGGTGCCGTGCAGGGAATGCCGAAGAGAAGGAGCAGAGGAAAAACGCGGAAACACGTCTGGCTGATTGCCGGGCTGTTGATCCTCCTGGGAGCCGGGATTTCTTCCCTCCTGTACTTGCAGGCCGATAAGTGGTTTGGCACCGGGGGGGAAGATCTCAATCAGTCCAATTATGAAGTCCCCGATGCACCCGAGGAGATGATTATGGCGTGGCTGGAAGTCTTTCTCGCCGATGAAAGCGAGCTTCCCCCGGCCGAAGCGGAACAGCTCCAGAAGCGAAAGGAGGCCTTTTATGTGTCCGGGGAGATTGATGTTTATTCGGAAGAAGTTCGCGACGCTCTGCGGGAAACCGTCCGGGACAGGGGCCTGGATGCATTTTCCCTGGAAAGGCTTGATCGGGAGGTGTTGCGGGGGGAGGACCGGGAGAGTTTCGTGTACCATCTGCCCTTCCGAAGTCCCGAAATTAACGTGAGGAAATTGATTCCCGAAAATCAGACGAGGCGCGTGCGGAAAGTGTATGGGGACGAAGATTTTCGGCCGCTCAGGCTTTACCGGGTGAAGGTTTCGGGCAAGCCGGTGCATCCTGGAGCCCTGATTTATCTGATGCGCCGACCGGAGGGCGAGGAAGGATCAACATGGGGCGTCACCGCAATGGGGCATGTCGGATACGTGGGAACGGCGGTGAAAAACCGACGTGTCCGATACATCTCGGCCTATAAGGGGGAGTCACGCAAGGAGCTCAATTGCTGGCTGTGGCCGGAGATTCGGCGTCATTCCGGGCCTTCGGGCGATTCATGGGAAGAATGGGGCCGGCTGATGAGTGTGGACCGCACGCTTGTGCCCGAGGAAGTCATACGGAGAAGCCGCAAAGAACGACAGGCCGGGTTCAGCGAGGATGTTCTTCTGATATTGTCGCCGGTACGCCTGATAAGTTCGCTCTCCGAGCTCCAGCAGAAGTATGGAGAAGCCCAGGAAACCGAGATCCTCTCCCTCCCGTCCTTCAGCGTGCGAGAAGTGGAGATCGGAGCGGACGAGGGCAGCACCGTGCGAGACCATGTGCAGGTGCATTACTACGGCGATTTCGGGGTGGGAGTGGATAGGGAATCCGAGGACATCATCGGATTTGTGTTCCGGTAGCCGTTTCTTCTTTCCCCCTGTGTGCCCCGGGGCCGAATGTGGTGTGTTTGGTACCTGTTCCACATTTACCCGCATATTTCACAAACCTCAAACGTTAATTGTTCTAAAAGCAATTTCAGCAGAGGTGAATCGCAAAGTCACAGACAGGT
>JBKHGK010000224.1:0-3743 GCA_046539705.1 Candidatus Brocadiia bacterium
GGGCCGGCATCAGCATGGCCGCCAGAATAGCAATAATCGCTATAACCACCAAAAGCTCGATCAAGGTAAATGCCTTGCGCATCGTCCCACCCTCCGCTTAGTGAAGTAAAACTAACGAAAACCATTTTCATCTAATCCTATCATAGGCCATATGGCCGTGCAGTCAAGGAAAATAATCGTGTGAAATTCGCGCTGTGGGCCGTTCCGGATTCGATTGGCCGTGCATTTACCCGTATATTTCACGAGTCGTCAGTGCGCCATCTACAGGAACAGACAAGGGCGCTCGTGTTCTTACACCGCAACTGCAGGCTGTTCCTGTAGATGGCGTGCTGACGGCTCGGTCGTAGACCAAACGGGTGTTGCCGGTACTGTTAAAAAACACCCTGTTGTTATAAACCTGTCTGTGACTTTGCGATTAACCTTTGATGAAGTTGCTTTTAGGATAATTACAGTTTGAGGTTTGTGAAATATGCGGGTTTATCCACCAGCCGCTCACTTATTGGCGCCCGGCGAACGCCAGTTGTCCCGCTCGACTCACTAACAGTTGGTCATTGCCCCATCATGCATGTATAATATCGTTTTCGCATCTTGATCCGTTCCATCGATACCCTTCCGTTGCGGGGGGTTCCCTCGTGCAGGCCGCGGAGGGTTTCCCGGCCACATTCCGATGAGGGAACGGCCTGCGGATAACGCACGTACTGCACCGGCGGGCACAAGCGGGACGGACTCACACCAAACATCAGTTCACAAGAGGAAACAGCAGATGTCTCCAAACCCAAGAGGCGGCGGGCCCGGCCCGCCCGGTGGTCCTTCCGGACCAGACCAGGAAGGTCCGGGTCGTAACTTCTCGTTCTGGTATATCATACTCGGCGCACTGCTACTGGCGGCGATCTACTGGGTTGTCACCCGGGAAGACCGCATTGAGATCGGCTACGGCCATTTCCGTGAAATCGTCCGCGAGGGGAAGGTCGAGTCCTGCGTGCTCAAACCCGATGAGATCACGGGTGAGCTGCGCAAGCTCGACACGGAAGGGCGCCCAATTCGGGTGCGCGACATCAAAGGCCAGGAGGTCAGTCTGAAGGAGGCGGATACCCACAAGTTCTCCACCATCTGGTCGCACAAGGACGAGGACATTTACACCCTCCTGGACGACAACGACGTCGAATACAGCGAGCAGACCGACCAGTGGCAGACACTTCTGATGTTCTGGGTTCTGCCGATACTGGTTATTTTCCTGCTCTGGCGCTTCCTGTATTCCCGGATGAACAACGCGGGGGGGATCATGAACTTCGCCCGTTCGCAGGCGAAGATGTTCATGCAGAAAGAGGGCGACGCCACATTCGACGACGTCGCGGGTATCGAGGAGTGCAAGGAGGAACTGCAGGAGGTGGTCGAATTCCTGAAAGATCCGGACAAATTCACCCGCCTCGGCGGCACCATCCCCAAAGGCGTGCTGCTGGTGGGGGAACCGGGCACCGGTAAAACCCTTCTGGCCCGGGCCGTGGCCGGTGAGGCCGAGGTGCCGTTCTTCAGCCTGAGCGGCTCCGACTTCGTGGAGATGTTCGTCGGCGTCGGCGCGGCACGGGTGAGGGATCTGTTCAAACAGGCCAACCAGCACGCACCCTGCATCATCTTCATCGACGAGCTCGACGCGCTGGGGAAGGCCCGGGGCAGCGGAATGATGGGCGGACATGAGGAACGCGAACAGACTCTCAACGCCCTCCTGGTCCAGATGGATGGTTTCGAGCCGACCAAAGGTATCATCCTGCTCGGGGCCACCAACCGTCCCGGGATGCTGGATCCCGCCCTGCTCCGTGCCGGTCGATTCGACCGCCAGATCACCGTGCCGCATCCGGATCTGAAAGGACGGCAGGACATTCTGGCTCTTCACACCCGGGAGATCGAGCTGGATGATTCGGTTGATCTGCGCAAGATCGCCGCGCTGACCTCCGGGTTCGTGGGCGCCGATCTGGCCAATCTGGTCAACGAATCGGCCCTCCTGGCCGCCAGACGCGACAAGGAAGCGGTGGGGATGAGTGAGTTCCAGGAATCCATCGAGAGAGTCGTGGCGGGGCTTGAACGCCGCAACCGACTGATGAACTCCGAGGAGAAGAGGATCGTCGCGCATCACGAAAGTGGACACGCCCTGATTGCCTGCCTCGTGCCCGGCGCCGATCCCGTCAGAAAGGTCAGCATGGTGGCACGCGGCGGTGCCGGCCTGGGTTTCACCATGCAGATGCCCCTGGAGGACCGCTATCTGCTGCGCAAATATGAACTGGTCGACCGGCTTGCGGTGATGCTTGCCGGACGCGCGGCCGAGGAGGTCGTCTTTGACGAAATATCCACCGGCGCGTCCGATGACCTCGCCAAAGCCACCGAAATGGCCCGCCGGATGGTGCTGGACTATGGCATGAGCGACGAAATCGGACCGCTGAGCTATCCGCGGGAACGAAAAGACCAGGACTCACAACCCGCGTTCCTCGGCAAACCATGGAGTGAACATACCAACCGCGAGATGGATGAAGCCGTTAAAGGCATCGTCTGCGAAGCCCACGACAGAGCGCTTGACCTCATAGTGGAGCACCGGGATGCACTCGACTCCATAGCCGCTAAACTCACCGACAAAGAGGTCCTCGAACAGGAGGAACTGCAGGACATCCTCGAACCATTCGGCATCGAGATCGACCGCCATCCCGCTGTGGAACAGGAGGAGAAGGGGGATGAGAAAATACCGGAAACAACCGATGAATGACACCGTCTTGTGCCCGGAATATCTCCCGTCCTAACCGCTCTTAATCCGTCTGAGACTGCGGCTCAGATGCCGGCCATGAAGGTATTTCCACATCCTCATCTCCCGGCCCAGCATGTAGCGTATGTGAAACCTCAACAGCCGGCTCATGGCCACTATCTCCTTCGGCCCCACGTCAAGATCCCGGAGCCCGTCGGTGGGATGCCCGCACAAACGACCCAGCATGGCAAGCCGGCTTGCCCTCACGGGAACGGAGGATGAGGGCGGATCACTGGACGAACCGGCGCAGCGCCTGCACCGGGGGCCGCCCTGAAACGCACTGAACACCAGCCTGCCCCGCTCCCTCAGCTCCTTGCCGCAATCCACACAGCATCCGAACTCCGGCAGCGTCCCGTGGTCCTGCAGCACCGCCAGCTCCAGGAATAACACCGACAGCCCCAGTTGTTCCCCCCGTGAGATGCGTCTCAGCGTTTTCACCAGCAGCTCATAAAGGGCCGCACAGGGAGCCCCCTCCGACGCAAATGTGCGCATCAGCTCCACACAGTAGTACGAGCACACAATACGCTCCAGCGCACTCCTGGTCGTGCGAAACGACTCCAGCATGGGATGATCGGCCAGCATGTATAGCGAACTGCTGCGCCTGCTGTAATAGACCAGGCGATAGCGGGCTCCGAGCTCCAGGCCCCTTTTCACCCCCTTTTTCGGCGCCCGCTTCTCACCCCGGCACATAAACGACATACTGCCCCCCTCCGGCGTCACAAAAGTGGCCACCTGACTCGTATCTCCGTAATCCACCCGGCGCAGACATACGCCCTCGGTTCGCTTGTAGAGTGCCACAGACGGTTCCTGACATATCTATCGGTTAAGACGGTAGCGGAAAATCCGGCCAACTGGCCGGGTCCCCCACATTCCGCGGAACGGGGTATCCGCAACCGATTATTGTAGCCTATGGAGCCAGATGCGAAAAGTCACATACTCCGGCCTGCCCTAACCC
>JBKHGK010000225.1:0-3721 GCA_046539705.1 Candidatus Brocadiia bacterium
CTGCAGGCTGTTCTTATAGATGGCGTGCTGACGGCTCGGTCGTAGACCAAACCGACGTTGTCGGTACTGTTAAAAACATCCTGTTGTTATAAACCTGTCTGTGACCTCGCGATTCACGTTTGCTGGAGTTGCTTTTAGAAGAATTAACGTTTGAGGTTTGTGAAATATGCGGGCTATCTGATGAGCCTGTTGTCAGAGTCACCATCGTCTCGGGCGGCCCCATAATAAATCTCCCCCTCTCTGTCTTCCTCCAGTATCATCCCGACGGGACGATAACGCTGCCGCGGAAACACTCCAGTTCGTAATCCGTCTCTGGAGTCCTCAGCGGTCCGGTTTCCAGTGGTGCAGTGCCACGGCAGCCGCTCCGATCGCCCCCGCATGTTCCCCCAGTTCTGTTATTGCAAAATGGGGGACGGCGGTTCTGTCCGGTCCAACCTGCGAGGCAAGGGTGTCCCGAACGACCTCAACAAACCCACCTCCCAGCGCGATGATCGATCCGCTGAGCACGAACAGTTCAGGATCCAGAAGCTCGTTCAGTCGGGCCGCGGCCCATCCCAGCGCAACGCCTGCGGCGTCCCGATGTTGCGTCGCCAGCCCGTCTCGCTCACGCAATGCGTTCAGAACGTCTCCGAACATCATCTCCCCCCTGACTTCCGACAGAACCGAGTCGGGTACTTCTGCCCTGTTCTGCTCAACCTGGTCGAGAAAACCCGGAATGGAACACAGTTCCGCCAGAGCCAGCCCCTTTGATTCCTCCCGGCCGGACAGTGGGCGGGGCAGGAGATGGGGGGGACATTTCCAGTATCCGATGTTCCCCGCTTTATCGTTGACGCCCCGCAGCGGCTCACCATCCAGAACGGGGATGGCCCCGACGCCCGTCCGCGCGCTGAGGCTGACGAAATTATCGACGTCACGGCCCTGGCCAAACCACAGTTCCGCAGCCGCCATGGCCCGATGGCTGGTGTCATGGTGAACAGGTACGTCAAACTCTTCCCGGAAAACAACATCGACCGTATTTAAATTCCATTCCCGCAGGTGCCGCCATGTGCCCCGTGTCAGATGCTGGTCCGGAACGGGCGACGGGACGACGACCCCGGCCCCCAAAACCGGCGGATCACCTTTGTTTGAGCGCGCCAGCCGGACGATACGGTTCATCACTCTGTCAAACGATCGGCCCTGCTGAATTTCCTCTCGTTCCTCCTGAAGCACCTCTTCCGCGAAATCCATCCTGATCATGCGCACGAATCGATTGGTGATGTCGACGCCGACGAATGTGCCGGCATCCGGATTGATCACAACATCACGGGCCGGGCGACCAGGCCCTTCGACCTCATGTTTTTCACCGTCCGTGAGGTAACCCTCCTTTTTCAAACGTGTTACGTAGATTCCCACGGTGGAGGGGGCCATGTTCATTCGGCGCGAAATCTGTGCCGGTGACAACCCTCTCTTTGCCCTGATAAGGCGCAGCATCTCCGCCTCGTTACGGGCAATCTGTTCCTGGTTTTTGCTTGTGTGTTTCATTGTATCTTTTCTCACGATTGTTCAAAGCGGTTTCTGTTTATACGAGCGTCTCAGGGTAAATGTCAACCGTTATTGGGGATATCAATTCATTGAAATGTTGGGTATCTCCCCAGCTTCCGTGGGGGGCTCCCCTGTTTTTGAGCTTGACAGAACTCCGCACTGCTATATAATTTGACATCAAAGTAAAGTGTTGCTGCAAGTGTGGAGGTGACCATGGCGTCTCGCCCCAACATACTCGTGATCATGAGCGATCAGCATGCTCGCCCCTTCGCGGGCTGTTACGGCAATTCCCTGATTCGGACGCCCAACCTTGACCGGTTGGCCAGCGAGGGGACGCTGTTCACCAATGCCCACTGCGCATCTCCCGTCTGCGTGCCGAGTCGTATGAGTTTCATGACGGGGCGCCTGCCCTCCCGCAACCGGGTCTGGAACAATCAGGGGGTGCTTTCATCCGGCATTCCGACCTGGGCACATGCGCTGGGCGCGGCGGGCTATGAGACGGCGCTCATCGGACGCATGCATTTTTTGGGTTCGGATCAGCGGCATGGTTTCATGCAACGGCCGATCGGCGAGGGTAACGCCCGATACCTGGGCGCACCCGAGGAGGGCGGTCCGCGGTACACCCGCATTCCCAACGCCACCGCAGGACAGCAACGGGACTCCTTCGAATACGCCGGGCGAGGTCCGAGCTTCTACCAGCATTATGACTCCGAGGTCACCGATGAGACGTGTCAGTTTCTGCGTGAACGAGCCGATGCGGATCGGCCATTTGCGGCGGTGACGGGGTGGATACTGCCCCATTGCCCGTTCATCGGTCCCAGAGAAGCCTTCAACTATTATTACGACCGCGTCCCCACGGATGCGCGGATTGAGGGAGAGCCCGAGTGCATTCAATCATTGCACGAGACCCGCCATCTCAAACCCCGCGCGACCGAAGAGCAGATCCGCGTCGCCCGAGCGGCCTATTATGCCATGATCGAATGCGTCGATGCCAACGTCGGGCGTATACTCCACACGCTGGAGGAGACGGATCTGGCCGAGAACACCCTGGTGGTCTACTGCTCCGATCACGGCGAGATGCTGGGTGAGCACGGCGTGTGGTCGAAGAAATGTTTCTACGATCAGTCCGTGGGCGTCCCCCTCATCACCCGCCTGCCGGGCCTCACCCGGCCGGGCACGGTGTGCGATGATCTCTGCAGCCTGATCGATCTGGCGCCGACGTTCGCTGATCTGGGTGACACCCCGGCGATGGATGTGGACGGACAGTCGCTCATGCCGCTCTGGAACGGTAACTCCAACCCAAACCGGACGATTGTCGCCGAGGTGGCGGACCTGAACTTCGGGCCTTTCGAGTGGGTCGGGCGCATGGTGCGACGGGGCCCCTGGAAGCTGTGGCAGCACATCTCTGCGGACGGCGAGCCCTGGGATCCTGTGCTGTTCAACCTGGAGGACGACCCGGATGAATGTCACAACCTGGTCGATGAGCCGGCCCACGCCGAACGCGTCGAATCGATGACCGGAGATCTGAATGAGGGCTGGCATCCAACGGCCGTACGGCGCGAGGTGCGACAACAGCTCCGTGACGTCGAATTGCTTAAACAATGGGGCCGGGAGGTCCAGCCGAAACATCCGGACACCTATGCGTGGCCCGGACCGGAGATCGAGGAGGAGATGGAGGTGCTGGTGCGCGGATCGTGATCTGTGACTCGGAGCAATTGGCGTTTCCCACACTCAACCGCCCCGTTGGGGCGGTGGCTTTTGGTGTCCTTTATCCCCCCGACTCCCCCGCTTCGCGGGCTCAAGAAAACGAAACCGGAACGTCCTTCTTTCTTGCCGCCTGGACAGAAACGGATCCGTCACATGACCAGCAAGAAAAAATCAGCGCTGGATACCTTCGGCCTGCAACCGGCAGGCACCATATCGCCCTCCCACTCAGAAGACATCCCCGCGTCCCCGCTGGGGATCGGTTTTGAATGTCTGGATCGCCAGATGTTCGATCCGGAACGGACCTACGACCGGGTCGGTGAACTGGGAGTGAAGTGGGCGCGGGTCCAGACCGGCTGGGCACGTTGCGAACAGCAGAAAGGCGAATATGATTTTGGCTGGCTGGACGATATCGTCGATTCCCTGCTGGAGCGGGGCGTCCAGCCGTGGTTTAATCTGTGATATGGCAACCAGCTCTACATCCCGGAGGCCCCCA
>JBKHGK010000226.1:0-3684 GCA_046539705.1 Candidatus Brocadiia bacterium
TTCGTTGCTGGGACCATCGTAGCCTGTGGGGGGTACATGGCCACGTTGATCAATCGTCTGGAGGAGGGGAAAGAGAATTCGCAACGATCCAGGCATTTTCTGCAATCGACCCTTGATGCTCTGTCTGCCAATATCGCGGTGCTTGACCAGCACGGTATGATAATGACCGTCAATGAATCATGGCGGCGGTTTGCGGATGGCAATGATTTAGCCTGGGAGGATCACGGTGTCGGGCGGAATTACGTTGAGATAATTGAAAACGGCCCCCGGCAATCGATGGAAAACGCAGGGGAAGCACTGGCCGGTATAAAGAAGCTCCTGGCAGGAGACGGAAGAACATTGAGCGTGGAGTACCCCTGCCATAGCCCGGAGCAAAAACGATGGTTCCTGATGCGGGGGAGCTCCTTCGACGTGGAGGGAGAACGTCGTGTCGTTCTGGCCCATGAGAATGTGACCGCGAGGAAACAGGCGGAGATCCGGACAGCCCGACTCAACAGTCGACTGGAAGCAAAAACGCGGAGGTTCCAGAAACTATTTCAGTTCAACCAGGACGGCATAATCGTGGCGGACAAGTGTGGCGTTGTGGTGGAGGTAAATCCCGCGGCGCTCGAGCTGTTTGGTAAAGAGCGAGAAGAAATGATGGGTAGCCAGTTTGGATTCCCGGCTGCGGATGACCATCCGGTTGAAGTCAATATCGTGGACAGCTCAGAGGTCGATAGAATCGCAGAATTGAGATCAACCCGGATAGAATGGGAAGGTGAGCCCGCGACACTGATCTCGATACGGGACGTAACGCAGCGCAGAAACCGCGAAAAAGAGCTCGATCGCCTCAACTCTCTGCTCGGAACCATTCGGGACGTAAACCAGCTCATCGTCGATGCGGACTCCCCCGGATTGTTGTTGGAGGATGCCTGCACCATTCTCTGCAGAAATGATCAGTATCTGTATGCATGGATCATCGCTTTCGATGAGGAAGGTGCGCCCGAATATGTTGGTGATAGCGGAGTCGGAGAGGATCTGGAGGAAGTCCTGGAGAAAATGACCTCCGGCTGGGAACCAGTATGCGTGCGCAGGGCAATGGATGATCCCGGAGTTCCTTTCGTTATAAATCCACGGAGGGAATGCAATGACTGTCCGCTCCGGGAAAAGCATGCGGACTGTCTTTCTCTGAAGTGTGGATTGCCGGAGAGTTCAAAAAGAAACGGACTGGTCACCATACGCCTGTGTGGCGAGTATCAGGTGGATCAGCGGGAAAAGGACCTGATAGCGGAGCTGGCGGGGGACATCGGTGTCGGATTGGACCGTATGCAGACGGAACAGGAGCTGAAGGAGAGCAACCGCCGGCTTCACAAAGCGCTGGAGGACCTGCAGGAGGCCCAGCGGCAGGTGATCGACCAGGAGCGGCGGCAGGCCCTCACCCAGATGGCCAGCGGTATCGCGCATGATTTCAACAACTCTCTATCCACGATTCGGGGCTTTACGGACCTGCTGTTGCAGTCGGAGGATAATTTGACTGACCCGGAAACGGTGACCCGTTATCTGGAAAATGTGCGGAAGGCCGCCAGTAACGCGGCAGAGACAGTGAGTGGGATGAGAAAGTTTTATCGTCCCGCCGACGAGGCGTCCATGAGAGCTGTGAACTTAAACAGCATTATTGAAGAGTGTATTGCGATGACCCGGCCCCGGTGGAAGAATCAGGCCCGGGCACATGGCGGGGAGATTGAAGTGCAGGTTGAACGGGGGGATATACCCAGGGTTATCGGGGAGGAAACGGAGCTGCACGAGATGTTGACGAACCTTATTTTCAACGCCGTTGATGCCATGCCGGAAGGCGGTGAGCTGACTGTGCGCACCCGTATGGAGCAGGGCAATGTTGTGCTGGAGGTCAGCGATACAGGGATTGGAATGTCCCCGGAAGTCCGGAAACGGTGTATGAACCCGTTTTTCACCACCAAAAAGGAGGGCGGCACCGGCCTGGGACTGGCCACCGTCCGGGGCACGGCCGAACGGCATGATGCACAGATAACAGTCGAAAGCGACGAGGGCGAGGGAACGACTTTCCGGATCTCCTTCCCTCCGGCCGGAGAGAAGGAGCCAGAAGAGAAAACGGGAGAACAACCATCGGGAACGACACAGCCTCTAAAATCGCTTAACATATTGGTGGTCGAGGATGAGGCTGATCAGAGAAAACTCTTAACCAGATACCTGGAAATGGACGATCACAAGGTAAAAACGGCGGCGGACGGACAAAAGGGCCTACGTGCTTTCCGGGACGCGGACTATGACATCGTCATAACGGACCGTTCCATGCCGGAGATGAACGGAGATGAGCTTGCCGCGACAATACAGCAGGAAGGGAATGATCAGCCCATTATCATGCTCACCGGTTTTGGTGATATGATGGGGACCTCCGGCGAAAAGCCGGCAGGCGTGGAGGAAGTGCTTTCGAAACCAGTGAAGCAGACGGACCTCCAGATGACTATCGCCCGAGTAATCCACCAGGGCAAACACAGGAGCGAGAAACAGGTTTAAATATGAGTTCGGAAGACACCATATTGGTCGTTGACGACGATTCGGGACACCGGAAATTGCTTGCGGAGATGGTCCGCAACCTGGGATATACCGCGGATACCGCCAGCGATGGCTTCGAGGCGATGGCCAAAATCAAAACCGGTTATGATCTGATGCTTCTGGACGCGCAGATGCCCGGTATGGATGGATTCGAGGTTGTCCACAAAGTCCGGAATGGTGAGCATTATTCGGAGATACCGATTGTGATGGTGACGGGTCTGGACAGCAGTCAGGACGAAAAGCGGGCCCGGGAGGCGGGTGGCGATGCGTTCCTGTCCAAGCCAGTCCAGATGAACAGTCTGGAATCAGTTCTGAAAAAACATCTGCAATCAAAGTCCCGAACCGAGACCGCAGGGGGAGAGGAAAACAGGGAGCAGGAAGTTGAATCCTACGTGCGGGATCTGACCGAAGCGCAGAGGAATGCGTATTCGGCTCAACTGGAGACCCTGGAACGTCTGGCCATAGCCGCGGAATACCGGGATGAAATGACAGGGGCCCACGTTCGGCGTATTGGCGAATACTGTGCGATAATAGCCGGTCATATGCATCTTCGTCCCCACCAGGTGGAAATCCTCCGTTATGCTTCGCCCCTCCACGACGTTGGCAAAATTGGAATCCCTGATTCCATACTGTTGAAAGACGGCCAACTTACGGATGAGGAGTGGGAAACGATGAAGCAACATACGGAGATGGGGGCGCGCATTCTGGCCGGTTCTTCATCGGAATTTCTGGAGACGGGTCGGACAATTGCCCTGACGCATCAGGAAAAGTGGGATGGATCGGGTTATCCCCGGGGGCTGGAGGGTGATTCGATTCCTCTGAGCGGACGTATCTGTGCGGTGGCGGATGTATTTGATGCGCTGACCAACGATCGGCCCTACCGCGAAGCGCTGAGCGTAGAACAAGCCCTGGATATTATGAAAAGTGACCGGGGGAAACATTTTGACCCGGAAATATTCGATCTTTTCCTCGATCACCTGGATGAGGTGCTCCAGATTCAGGAGGAATACGAGGATGAAACCGACGCTCATACCGCCTCCTGTTGATTGGCCTCAGAGCTTCCCACCCGCCCTGATCTTGCCCTCACCCGCTAACCCGCACATTTCACAAACC
>JBKHGK010000227.1:0-3652 GCA_046539705.1 Candidatus Brocadiia bacterium
TGTTCTTATAGATGGCGTGCTGACGGCTCGGTCCCGCGACTGCGGGACCAAACCGCTGTCGTCGGTACTGTTGCAAACACCCTGTTCTCATAAACCTGTCTGTGAATGTGAGATTAAGGTTTGATGACATTGCTTTTAGAATAATTAACGCTTGAGGTTTGTGAAATATGCGGGCTACGTTCACACCCGACAAATCACCCAATAAACCGTTCAATGACTCAGGTAACAGCCATGAGAGATGTGAGAAAGACCAGTTCACTGAACAATGCGTGGTATCCGGAACTCGCCACATGTGATGGGGAAACCCTTCTGGCCTGGCGAAGCTTCCAACGCGACGAATCCGTGGTGGAACCGGATGTGGTGCGGGTTGCGAGAATGGACTCAGAGGGGCCGGAGGAGATGTCGGACGTCTGCCGGGGATTTTTCATCGATGGCCCGCGTCTTATACGGTCCGCGGACGGCTGGCAGCTCCTGATAGTCAGGCGCCAGGAGGACGCAAGCTGGGCGCTGGAATGTTTTTCCCTTGGCGATGGCTTTGAGGTCACCGGGTCCCGGCTTCTCTCCTCCGCCGGGCAATCAGTCACCGGCTTCACGGTTGACCGGTCAGCCCGGGGCCCCGCGGTTGCGTGGGTTGAAGCCGGAAACTCCCAACGACGTCTTCTGGTATCACACCTGGCCGGCGACCACAGGGTGTGTCTGGATACTGGCCCTGTATGGACCCCTGCTTCCGCTCCCTGCGGAGAGGCATTGATTGTGGGGTGGGAAAAGGCGGGTACGGTGAGACTGGCTCAATTGGGAGAGGAATTGCAGAACACAGCCGAGACCACCATCGCCATATCGGACCGTCTTCTTGGGCATCCCGACCTGGATGTTCATGAGGATGACGTTTACCTGGTTTGTCAATCCAACGGTGACTGGGGAAAGAAGACGGAACGACTGAACGGTGACACACGCCTGCACGCGTTCAGATGGACGGAAGGGGGGATAGACGCATCCGCGGGACAACCTGATGGCCGCATACCGGTGGAGACGAAATCCCGATTTGAATCCTATCGTGATGAGGCGCCGGAGAACCGTCGGCTTCCCGCTTCCCCTCGGGTCGTTGTGGATGCAACCGGCACGATACACGTGTTGTTCCGGCACTTCCGCGATGCACAGGAAAACGACTGGGGATGGACCCTGCGGTCGACCCGTTCCAGCGGCGCGGGGTTCACCCCTCCGGTGGATTTGAGTCGCGGGGCCGGATATCCCGATGGGCAATTTCGAGTTGTCGGACGGAATGACGGATACCTGATAGCTGTGACCGAGACCACCTACCCCGTCCGAGAGGCCGGTTTTGCCCGGCGTTGGGGCACGGGATCGGCTTCGATTGCTCTGTATCAGGTCTCCGCGGAAAAAGGCCAGGACGGCCCGTGGGAACCGCTCAACACAGCCGGCGCAACCGTCCCGTCCGGATATACCGCCCAACCCCGTCCGCGATGGGACGACATGCAGCTCATTTACGCCGACCTGCATCGGCATAGTTACCTGTCTCGCTGCATCCCGGAGAACGATGGGGAGCCGCTGGACCATCTCCGCTGGGCAATGGACTACGAGGAGATGGGCTCGATCTGCCTGACCGATCACTGGTTATCACATGCGCCCGGTCAGGAGGTGAAATCGTCTTTTGGTCTGATCGATGCATGCGGCGATTGCCCCGACTTTACCCCCATTTTTGGCGCCGAACCCGGGGTCTGGCAGGGCGTTGACACAAATATTTACTGGCGCAATCCGGACGTTTTACCGGAAGTGGAACACATCCTCGATCAGTACCGCGGAGATTTGCCGGGAGCTATCAGCTATATCCGCGAGAACGACCTCCAGGAGAGCATCATCGTGGAACGGCATTTTCACGGGATGTTGAACCGGGCGTGGCAAAGCGACTTAATTGATCATCCACTGGCCCGGGCCGACGATGTGGAACCGCTCATTGAGGTGATCCAGAACAGAGGACCATCGATCCCGTGGTACTGTCGTCTGCTGGAAAATGGGCAGCACAAGGGAGTGACAGGAGGAAGCGATCACTGTCGCCCATCCGATCGAAAGTCGCCGGGTTGTTTTACCGGCCTGTGGGTTGAGGATATCAGCGAGGATGGGATCTGGGACGCTCTTGTGAACCGACGGACGTTTGCGACAAATGGGCATCGTATGGCGGTGCGTTTATCCGCGGAGGAAGGTGTTATCGGTGGAACGGTTGCCGCAAGTGGGCCTGTGGATATACGCTGGGATCTGCGAGCGCCGGTTGAGCTGCAGGAAATACTTATCTATCGTAATGGCCATGCGCTGGAAATACGCAACGGGTTGAACACCTGCACCGCCGCCGGAACTGTGGAGGATCGCCCCGCCGGGGACAAGGAAACAAGCTATTTTGTGGTGGCCCGAAGCAAGGACGGCGGGTTGTTGATCAGTAGCCCGCTCTGGATCTCCCGGACGTAGACCCATTGCGTTTTAGCGGAGAGGATGGAATGGCAGAATTGATACCGTACCATCCCTGTCCCCATCTCACTGTTCCAACGTTTCCCCTACTCCTAACCGCCGGGATGAATGCGATGGCATGACCACCGCAGTTCAAAGAGGTCTCGACCCATGACATCCCCCCATCTACCGTGTCTTGTTACCTGCACGGAGCGCTTTCGGACTGCGCCGGCCATAACTTTCGTGTCAATACCATCCCGATGCGCCCCCCGGCCGGAGTGCGTCCCTGACATCCTGACCGGTTCCCTGATCGACTGGAAAAGCGCTATAGCAAACATTCCTCGCCTCGACTCCAGCTTGTAAAGGCCGTGCTCTTGCCTGTATAATAGGTTAAATGGATTGTGTGAATCCTGCGTTTGTCCTTTTTAGATGTCATACATTTTGTCCCCATAGAGGCGTATCCCTTCTGGCCTTCTCATTTCAAGCATCTGAAAGGTACAGAAACGACTTGCCCCGGACAGGCTTATGTGACGGCATTAACAATGCCTCACGACATTTTGCCAAACGCGGAAGCACTGAATATTCGTTGGGTGCAAAGGCAGTTGTTTCATTTTTTATGTACGACAATAAACTGGAAAGTTGCGCAAGATCCAGCGCTTAACGACTGACCACATACTATGGCAAAACAGCGTGGCGGCTGATATCAGAACGCCCTATACTTCTATAGGGTGTTAATATCCGGGAGCAAATTAGACGATTGTCGCTGTTGGTCATCATACCTTTTTGAGGTGCGGAGATATGGCGGTTCAGGGAATTGAAAAGACGGCGTCCGGCGTGCGGGGTCTCGATGAGATTCTGAATGGTGACCTTTCTCGGGAGGAGAAAATTGTTGTGGGGCTGGATCTCAAAACACAGGAATGAGCTGACCGTCGGATGGCGTGCAGGGACCGGATTGGACGGTATCACACTTTCCGAGGGGAAGTCATGAAATCCAGATGGAAAATAGTGGTCGTGCTGGGGGTTCTGATTGGGTTTTTATGGATCTTCGACGCCGCCGCGGATTATTACTTCTTCTACTCCGACGCGACGTTTTGGGAGTTGCTGGTCTTCGACGTGCCTGTTCATGAGCTGTATATCCGGTTTTTCGTTGCTGGGACCATCGTAGCCTGTGGGGGGTACATGGCCACGTTGATCAATC
>JBKHGK010000228.1:0-3631 GCA_046539705.1 Candidatus Brocadiia bacterium
CCATGTTTTCCTATGGTCTTGTTGGCCTGCCAAATGCCGGAAAATCCACACTCTTCAACGCCCTGACCCATGCCGGGGCCGAGGTTGAGAGCTATCCGTTCTGCACGATAGATCCCAATGTGGGAGTGGTGGCGGTACCGGATGACAGGCTGGAGAAACTGGGGCAGTTGCTCCAGCCGGAGAAACTGACGCCGGCCACTATTGAATTCGTTGATATTGCCGGGTTGGTCCGAGATGCCAGTCAGGGGGAGGGGCTCGGGAACGAGTTTCTGGGGCATATTCAGCAGGTTGACGCGGTGGCTCATGTGGTCCGATGTTTTGAGGATGAAGACGTGGCCCATGTGGACGGAACCGTGGATCCGGTCAAGGACATTGACACCATCAATTCGGAGCTGATCGCACGCGATCTGGGGATAGTGGATCGCCGCCATGAGGAGGTAAGCAAGGCAGCAAGAACGGGGGAACGCGAGGCGGAGAAGAGGCAGAAGATTCTTGAGGGCCTGATGGATGTCCTCAATGCGGGGCGGTTTGTCAACGAAGTTGATCTTGATGAAGACGGGATGAGGTTTGTCCGAGATATGGGGTTGCTCACGGTGAAGCCGGTTATTTACGTTGGGAATGTCTCTGAGGAACAGTTGACGGAGCTGGCGGGTAAAAAACCGGTGAATTGTCAGGGAGCAGTGGGGGAGATGGCTCGTTGTCTGCAGCGCAACGGGGAGACCTGCACTTATATATGCGCGCGGCTGGAAGAGGAACTGGGGGAGCTGGATGATCCCGCCGAAGCCCGGATGTTTCTGGAAGAAATGGGTGTGGGGGAATCCAGTATCGACCGACTGGTGCGGCTCGGGTATGATGCTCTTGGTCTGATCACTTTTTACACCGTTAAGGGGCCGGAGACGCGGGCCTGGGAACTGCCGGAAGGGACACCTGCGCCGGTTGCAGCCGGGCGGATACACTCGGATATGCAGGATGGTTTCATAAAGGCAGAGGTGGTTTCGTGGGATCGGTTGGTGGAGGCGGGCTCATTTACCGGGGCGAGGAATGAGGGATGGATGCGGGCGGAGGGCAGGGGTTACCCGGTGAAGGATGGCGACGTGATTCTGTTTCACTTCAGGGCTTGACCTTCACCGCCACATCGCGGGAAAATTCGGGTAACTCTATGGTGAGGCTGCTCTTCTCATCGTCATCTTCGCCTTTTTCGGAGTCGGCATTCATCTTTTTGATGATTTTGCCCTCATATGTGTCCCACACCTCAACTGTGTATTCTCCCGGTTTCAGCCCCCGGATACTAAATTCGGCCGGTCCTTCCGGTGCACCCTCCCATTTGGCCCGGTTTCCAAAGGCTCCGGGGTCATAGATCCATCCGAAGGCTTCTTCTCCGGAGGTGAGGATGACGTTTTTGAGGTTTCGGTCCTCCTCGGACAGGTCAGTTGATCGTCCGGAGCCTCCTTTGAATTCCTTTCCCCGCCGGTCCTCTCCCTCCGCAAAATTGGTAAGAGCATCGAAGTGATGGTAAAGATCCTTTTCATGAATCAGCACCCACCACCAGGGGGCGGCCGCCCCGGCCCCGGGTACCATGAATGACGACCACAGGGTCCGATGTATGGCGAGGGCGGTTGTCTCGGCATCCTGGGCAAACGGGGTCAGGCCGGCCTCTGTGGGCAGGAATATTTTATTGTACTTCCGCTGCATCTCCCGCACGTCCCGGCGGAGTTTCTGTTCCAGCTTGCGGGTGAAAATATGGCCCGTATTGAAGTCGAGTTCGTCCAGGGAGAGCAGCGGCTCCGACCAGCTTTGCCTGTACTGGAACACGGAGCTGGTTATCAGATGATCCGCCGGATCGAGATCGCGCATATGACGGGCGGCATCCCGGACGAATTCCGCACCAATCTTTCCAAAGCGGTCATTTTTGTAGAAACTTGCGAGGTCAGCCTCATTGAGTATCTCCCATCCCATGATCGCCGTCGAATATCCCCATCGTGCGACGATATAACGGAGTCTTTTGTGATATAATTCGCGGGCTTCTTCCGAAGTGTACAGTTCCTTTGGGCTGTCGACCGGCCCGCCGTACCGGCTCCAGTAAGGATGTCCCTGTCTCTGGTCATCGTCGTGCCCCCGGAAATCGGATTCATGGTCTCCTATAGCACCGTGTGGGGTCAGGAGAAGCAGGATGCGGATGTCTTGTTGTTCGGCTTTTTTCAGCACATGATCCAGCCTCCAGGCGTTGTAGAGGTTATACCGCCCTCGACCGCAATAATACTGACTGTAGGCTTCCGTCCATTCGATCCCGAAGCTCCACGGGGCCATCCAGATCCGTCCCCAGTTTTCTCCGGCCTCCGCCATGGCGGCGAGCATTTCTTCATAGGCAAAAGTTCCTTTTTCGGCGGGGATATCAACCTGCATCGGCCTGGCTCGGGCGTCATGAACGGAGGCTATGTTGTGGCCGATGGGATAGTAAAACTGGCCCTCATCAAGCTCGAAGTGAAACGGATCGTCCTCGCTGGTGCGCACGAAGCCATCGCTGTCCCCTTCCACCGCCTCAAAGCGTCCGACATTACTCCTCAGGGGTTCTGATCCTCCGGTGCTGGAGTCATGCACTTCCACATAATAGTCGTACTGGCCGGTCTGGCGGGGGGCAAAACGGATCTTCCAGTGGCTCCGGCCCCGGGGGACCAGTTTTTCCGCGCCTTTCATCCGGGTGCGGACATAGTCCTGGTAGAAAAACCCCGGCACCCGGACTTCTGACTGATCCGGTCGGATAAATACCCCCTCGACTCGGACCACGTCCGGGTCAAAAGGGTTACTGTAGGTGCGATCCAGATTGAATGATATCTCAAATTTTCTATAGCGATCCACTTCCGATGCCGAGGTTCGGAAGTTGTAAATGGCGTTTTTGGCGGTCGACTCTGACGAATCTGAAATCAACTCTATGTCTCCGATGTCCACGGCGAGAGTGGCCGGTTCGTTTTCCGCAAGAACCTTGATCCCCAGCTCACTGACCCGCTGTCGACAGTACCCGTCCCAGGGTTTGTAATGCCCCTGGAACTCCCAGTCTTTGCTTTCGTCCGTGATGTCCACACGGAGTGTGGTCCAGCGTTCGTTCGGGAGGGGGGATTGCTGCACATACTGGTAATAGTTACCTTCGCCGTCTTTCAGGGAAACTACCGGGCGTACGGCCGCATCCGTGTCACCGACCACACGAATGGGTATGGAAAGATGAGTGAAGGGGTGCCAGTCTCGCTTTCCGGCCGGAAGCTTGACTTCCGCGCCGATTTCAGTTGCGCTGGGAGGTCCATTTTGTTGGGTGCCGCTTGTGAAATTGATCCGGAGGCCCTGATCCGCCTGATCATAATCCTGGATGTCGCATGGTGTATTCTCGTCCAGGGCGGTCCATCCCTGCTGGCCATCCTCGAAGCTATAGAGCGGCATCCGCTCCGACTCGGCGAAATCCTGCCTCCTCTCGGCAACGGTGTCGGCCGGGAGACCGAAAAGTAGCGCTGCTAACAATAAAAGGGCAAAACGGTGGATTGGCATGTTTATTCTCATATCTCTTCTCGTCCGGTTCCGTACGAGATCGTCGAACCTCACACACATGTATTTTATCAGCAAGGGCTCTGATCGTATAGTTAGA
>JBKHGK010000229.1:0-3619 GCA_046539705.1 Candidatus Brocadiia bacterium
CTCATGAGCGGGACACCCGCCTTTGACTGTTCTCATATCTGGCGCACTGACGACTTGTGAAATATACGGGGTAATATCAGTTCGGAATTCATGAAATATGCGGGCTAAGGCCGGGCATCCTCCTGTCGCTCCTCCCCTTTCTGTTCCGGCGGTTCAACGGGATCGTATCCTCCCTTGCAGAACGGATTGCACCTCATTACACGCCAGATACCCATCAGAAGCCCGATTACAGGGCCGCGGTGTTTGACGGCGTCGATCATGTACTGACTGCAGGATGGATAAAACCTGCAGGTTCGCGGGAGAAGGGGAGAGATCAGAAGCTGATAGACACGGACCAGCCCAATTATGAGCCATTCGAGGGGCTTCCCGAGCAGGCGGAGGAGACGGCCCAGCCGTTCTTTTATGTTACGCAATGCGCACATCGTCTTATGGTGTACGTTGGTTGAGTCTGTCAATGATTGAACAGAACGCTTTCTCGACGTTTTCGGCCTCTTCTGGGTCGGCATTCCAGTTGATCCCTATCACCAGATCGTAGGCCCCGCGCAGGTGGTGTCTGTTCCGACGGAAAGCTTCTCGGACGGCTCGTTTCCAGCGGTTGCGTTCATGGGCCGGGCCGACTTTGCGTCCGATGGAGAGACCGAGCCGGCTTCTATGCCCGGGGAGTTCGGCGTCGTGTTCCATCTCCGGCCTGTGCAGGGCCCGCACGTAAAGCGGATCTGCGATCAGTTTGATGCCGTTCTTATAAACCCGCTGAAAGTCCCTGGGGGTAAGAAGCCGGGCCTTCCGCGGAAAATGGCGGGACACATCATGCTCTGTCATCCGTATCCCCCTTCTCATGCAGTTCTGTTTCCGGGGATCGGACATATCGGCGCAATCGCAACAGCCAGTCCCGAACTCGCTCCGCCCCGGTGGCGGGATCGGGTATGCACGTATCCGGTTCGATCACGGGCGGCCCCGGTTCATCGGTGCGGAAAGTGATAACGACATCATCGGTCATCAGTGTCCTCCACATACGCCGAGAAGTTCCGTGAGCTGTCGACGCTGACTATGTCCTGATCCGGTGTTGTTTTCGTTCGGCTCATAATCAAACATTCCGTTTCGGGTATGGACTCCACCAGTGTCATACCCTTATCCGCCCCCATAACACTGATGGCAGTGGCCAGAGCATCGGCCGTTTCCGTCTCTGGTGCTATGACCGTTACGGAGGGCACGCTATTCACCGGGTAGCCCGTGCGGGGGTCGATAATATGGCTGAACGTGCGTTCTCCAATCCTGAAAAAACGGGCGTAATTGCCGCTCGTGGCGACCGCCATGCCGGTCAGGCGGAGCACGATGGGACTGTCGGTTTTCTCCCGTGGGTCCCGGACCCGTATTGCCCAGGGCGATTCATCGCTCCGCTCGCCAAGTGTACCAATATCTCCCCCCACGTCCACCAGTGCATCACGGCATCCCTGCTCGCGGAGTGTCGCTACAGCGCGATCAATGGCGAACCCTTTGGCGAGTCCGCCCGGATCGATTTCCATCCCATCCCGCTGGAGCCGGGCTTTTCCCCGGTCGAGTGAGAGCTGTTCATATCCGACCAGTTCAAGGGTGCTTTCAACCTCATCTTCTTCGGGAACCTTACCGGATTTCTGTGCTCTGCGCCAGAGGCTTCTGAGCGGGGCATAGGTCACGTCAAAGGCTCCGTCGGTCAGTTCCGAGAAATGTCGTGCGCGGGAAAGCACTCTGGAGGTCAGCTGGGACACCCGGACCTGTTGTTCCGCCCCGTAGCGGTTCAGCCTGCTTATGTCGCTATCCCGACGGTAGGTGCTCATCCGTTCTTCCACCCGGTTCAGGGCGTCGACGGCGTCGGCTATAAATTGTCTCGCCTGCCCGATGCCCGAGGCGCGTACCCGGATCGTGGCATCAGTCCCCATCATCTCGGTCCGATGAACATACACGCCCGGCACGTTCCGGTCGGGTTGTACGGTGAGCTGGCGTTCGCAGCCCGCAATCAGGGGGACAAACATAACGACGGCGAGAATGGCGGGAACTCTGCTGGCGGATTGATCGAGCATGATAGTGACTCGTTCAAGGATGTTCTACATTCCGGCGGCAGCAGCGGGAATCGTGCGGCCCCCCATGGATTTGATGATGCCGGTCAGGTTTTCGGGCACTTTGACGTGCAGGCGTGCATGCCCATCTTGATATGTCCGGTCCAGAACCACACCATTTTCATACAGCAGGGAGAAGAGCCGCCCATTTCCCACCCCCGTTTCGATGGTTAGTTCCACGTGGCTTTGGTCCAGAAACTCCTCCATCCTCTCCGCCAGTGCCTCGCAGCCGGTGCCATCCCGTGCGCTCACGCATACAGGATGATCCGCTTTTTTCCTGAGCAGCGGGAGCCGGGAGTCGCTCTCCAGCAGATCCGTTTTGTTCAGCACCAGCCACCTGGGCGTGTCGGCGCATCCTATCTCCTCAAGCACTTCGCGCACGGAATCTATCTGGGCTTCCGCCGTGGGAGACGCGGCATCGCAGACGTGCAGCAGCAGATCCGCGGTTCTGGCTTCTTCGAGGGTGGCGTGAAATGAGGCGACGAGATGGTGGGGGAGTTTGCGGATGAATCCCACCGTGTCGCTGAGCATAACGCTGCGACCGTCGGGCATGTCCCACTCACGAGTTCGTGTGTCGAGCGTCTCAAAAAGTTGATCTTCGGTGGAGACATTGGCTTCGGTGAGCCGGTTCATGAGAGTGGATTTGCCCGCGTTTGTGTACCCGACGAGGGCGACGGTGGTGAATCGGGAGAAGCGATCTTCCGCCTCTTTCCGGTGTCTTTTCTCGATCTTCTCCAGCCGGTCCTTGAGGTCCGATATCCGTTTCTGGACAAGCCGCCGATCGACCTCGAGCTGTTTCTCGCCGGGGCCCCTCACGCCTATACCGCCTCCTATCGTGCCCCCGGCGAGCCGATCCAGGTGGGTCCACATCTTTTTCAGGCGCGGAAAGGCATATTTCAGCTGGGCAAGTTCCACCTGGAGCTTTGCCTGCTGGGTCTCCGCGTGCTGGGCAAATATATCGAGAATCAGTTCGCTACGATCCACCACCTTCGTATCGAGTGATTCCTCCAGGTGTTTCACCTGTCCCGGTTTGAGGTCGTCGTCGCAGATTACTATGTCGGCCTCTCTGGCCTCACACAGCCGGGCCACCTCTTTGACCTTTCCGGTTCCCAGGTAGGAGTGGGGATCCGGATTCTGCCGGCTCTGTCTGACTTCGTCCACCACGTTGGCATGAGCGGTTTTGGCCAGGTCCCTCAGCTCGTTCAGGGCTGAATCGGCAAGGTGTTGCTCGGTGTTTTTGTATACCTGGATCAATATGGCGCGTTCGGCGCGAACCGTCAGGTCTGTCCTTTTAAGATCAACCATGTGTTTCTGGGTTTGTCCTCCCGGAAAAAATGTTCCGCTTGAGTCATCCTGTACATATTATACGACACGTAATCCCCCTCGGCCACCGGACAGTTTCGGGAAGGTGCGGATCGTTCAGGGGCACTTCGGAAGGGTGTGACGTTTTCCGGTTGAAGCCCGAGTGGGGGGTGTTCGTTGATCGTAAGCATTCGGTAAAAGACGTTGTGAACCACCACCGTGCC
>JBKHGK010000230.1:0-3613 GCA_046539705.1 Candidatus Brocadiia bacterium
TTGCAAAACCACCATTCATGGGTTCGAATCCCATCGCCGCCTCCATATTATTTAACCGGGGGCGAGTGGCGGAATGGCAGACGCTCTGGACTTAAAATCCAGTGGCCCACCACGGGCCGTGCGGGTTCGAATCCCGCCTCGCCTACCATATTATGGCTTAGAGGGTTGTTTGAGTTTTTGGGTGGTTGTGGTTTCCAACTTAACTGCCCGATCGCAAAGGCAGAGATGGTTGAGCGAAAGCTAAGAACCCGCTTCGCGGCCTTTCCCAGGTGAAAAGAACCCGGGATGCTTGCCGCACAATCGAGGAGATCGTTTCCGGTACGGGGTAAGGCTCTCTGACTGCTTGTGGCAGAATACGGAACAATGGAAGGATTGCGAACATGAACTTCATTTATTTCAACCCCGATGAACTGCGGGCGGATGTGCTGGGTTGTTACGGGCATGAGCTGGCGGAAACTCCCAATTTCGACAGGCTGGCGGCCGAAGGCACCCGGTTTGATGAGTGCCACGTCCAGCATACCGTGTGTTCACCCTCCCGATGCAGCTTCCTGACCGGCCGATATCCCCATAATCGCGGTCACCGCACGTTGTGGAATCTGCTCCAGCCCGATGAACCCAATACCTTTCGTTACCTGAAAGAGGCCGGGTACGAAGTGCACTGGATGGGCAAAAACGATGCGCTGGCCCAGGAAACCGTGCCCCATAGCATTACACGACTCCACGGGGATATAGGGGGAGGAAGCGCGCATGAGAGCCTGTTTGAGTTCGGAGAACCGGGATATTACAGTTTCCTCGCTGGTCCGATGAATGGCCCCCACGGAGACGAAGCAATAATAGAGAGGGCGATTCGGTTTCTTTCTGAGCGTGATGCCGGGGATCCTCCTTTCATGCTTTTCCTGGCAACGGGCATGCCTCATCCGACTTACACGGTGCCGCAGCCGTATTACGACATGTATGATCCAGAGGATCTTCCTCCGCTGAAGCCGGAGGAACTGGCGGATAAGCCGTCTTTTTTTGAACATATACGGCAATACCGGGACCTGGATAAATGCGATTATTGGGTTTTCCGGAAGATCCGCGCGGTGTATCTGGGTATGGTCACCTACGTGGATCACCTCCTCGGCCGGCTCATGGATGCGCTGGAGGATACCGGACTGGCCGACGACACAACGCTGTTTGCCTTCAGTGACCACGGAGACTGGGCCGGGGATTACGGGCTGACGGAAAAATGGCCGAGCGGGCTCGATGACTGCCTGACACGGGTCCCTATGATCGTGAGATCTCCCGGAATGGTGGAGGGGCATGTGGTGGAGGAACCAATGGAATGCTTCGACATTATGCCTACCACTCTGGAGCTGGCCGGGGTTGAATCGGACCATACACATTTTGCGCACAGCATGATCCCCCGCCTCGAGGGGGGATCGGGTGATCCCGGCAGGGCGGTTTACGCCGAAGGCGGATACGATGGGCACGAACCCCAATGCTTCGAAGGCGGCGATAATGATAGGTTGCTTGATAATGAAAAAGGGATCTATTTCCCCAAAGGGCTCCAGCAGCAGGAAAAGCCCGAAACCACCTGCCGCGCCACGATGATCCGTACCTCCGAGTGGAAACTTATACGTCGCACAAACGGCGAACATGAACTGTATGATCTGCAGTCTGATCCTGAGGAATGCCTGAACCTCTACCGCCAGGAGAAATACCGCGAAATCGCCCGAAAACTGGAGCAAAAGATGCTGGACTGGTATATTCACACTGCCGATGTTGTCCCGGTGGATCAGGACCCACGTGGTTTCGCTGCGGAGTTATACGAGTGAGGGAAAAGGGGCGGTGGTAGAACTGTGTGTGACAACGGAATAGTCAGCTGGCCTTGCGGATATCCGGCGTTTCTTGCGATCTGAACGATTTTATTCTAAACATGGGACTGACCAGCTGAGGATAAGGGACTCCAATATCGACGGAAGGTGAACCATGACACGACCGAATTTTGTATTCATTCTGATGGATGATATGGGGTGGAAGGACATCGAATGTTACGGCAGCAGTTTTTACGATACGCCCAATATTGACCGGTTGCGAGCGCAGGGTATGCTCTTTACCGATGGATACGCCACCTGTCCCGTGTGTTCCCCCACCCGTGCGAGTGTCATGAGCGGCAAATATCCGGCCAATGTGGGAGTTACCGACTGGATAGACTGGGGCGGTTATACCCATCCGGCCCGGGGGAGACTGATCGACGCCCCCTACATTGATCATCTCCCTCTTGACGAAAAAACTCTTCCTTCAGCTCTGCGTGATGCTGGATACGCAACGTGGTTTCTTGGCAAATGGCATCTGGGAAGCGAAGATTACTGGCCCGAAAGACAGGGATTTGACGTGAATATCGGCGGATGTGACTGGGGACTTCCCATGAATGGCTATTTCAGTCCCTGGGACAACCCCGCCATGGAAGAGGCGGAGGAAGAGGGGAAATATCTCCCGGATCACCTGACCGATAAAGCCATTAAACTGATTGAGGACAACGGAGATCAACCATTTTTTCTTGATCTGTCCTTTTACTGTGTCCACGGCCCGATCCAGGCAAAAGATGAATATACGGCCCAGTATGAGCGCAAAGTTCACAGGGAGGGACTGGATGAGGTCCAAACGTTTGAGGTGGGCGAACACTTTCCCTGCGAACATAAACGGGATAAACGGGTGAAACGGCGACTGGTGCAGTCTGATCCGAAATATGCCGCCATGATCAGGAGTGTGGATGAGAATGTCGGCCGGCTGCTGGGGGCACTGGAGGAGAACGGACTGGCAGAGAACACGGTGGTGGTTTTCACCTCGGACAACGGGGGGCTCGCCACTGCCGAAGGGTCGCCCACCTGCAATCTGCCCCTCGCCGAGGGGAAAGGGTGGATGTACGAAGGGGGCGTGAGAGAACCGCTGCTCGTCCGCTGGCCGGGCACCGTGGTCCCAGGTTCCACCTGTAAAGTTCCCGTTACAAGCACCGATTTCTATCCCACCTTTCTTGAAATTGCTGGCCTTGAACCGATGCCCCACCAGCATCAGGACGGAGAAAGCATCGTTCCTCTACTGCAAGGCTCCAACGAACTGGACCGGGACGCAATTTTCTGGCATTATCCCCACTATGGCAACCAGGGGGGCACACCCGGCTCCTCAGTCCGCGCAGGCGACTACAAACTGATAGAGTTTTTCGAAGATGGAAGTCTGGAACTCTACAATCTCCGGGAGGATATCGGGGAGGAGAATGACCTGTCCGACCAGAAGCCGAACGTGCGCGACAGACTGCATGATCTGCTGACAGAGTGGCGCAGGGAAATGGAGGCTAAAATGCCCCGTCCGAATCCGGAGCTCTGAGTCCCGCACTACCAGCACCCAACCAACCCCCTCGGACGCCCGCCACTGCAGGCTGTTCTTATAGATGGCGTGCTGACGGCTCGGTCCCGCGAGTGCGGGACCAAACCGGTGCGGCGCACACGCCGAAGATTGACGATTCCGAATCCTCGTATTATGATTAGCATTATCGTGCCATCATGTGGAGGGTCTTATCCCGTATATTTCACGAGTCGTCAGTGCGCCATCTATAGGAACAGACAAGGACGCT
>JBKHGK010000231.1:0-3613 GCA_046539705.1 Candidatus Brocadiia bacterium
GAAGCGTTGAGCTGGGAGGGTTACTGGCTGCCCAGGGTGCGCCGTTACTACGCCTTCGCCACCATGATTGATGCACAGATTGGGCGTATGCTGGAGTATCTGGAAAGCCGGGGCCTGATGGAAAACACGATCGTCATGTTCGCCGCGGATCACGGAGAAACACTCGGCTCTCATGGGGGTCTCACTGATAAGGGCTATCACCATTTTGAGGAGATCCAGCGCATACCCCTGATTGTGAGCGGACCCGACGTCGACTCCGGAACCGTCCGGGATGAACTTATATCTCTGGCCGACGTGATGCCCACGATCTGCGAGTTCGCCGGTGAGCAGGGAGAGCTGGATTTCGCCCAGGGACGGTCCTTGCGGCCTCTTCTGGAGGGCAAGACCCCGCCGGACTGGCGGGAGGATGTGGTGGTGGAATTCGATGGACTCAATCACGGCGCATGCACCCTGCGCACGCTCCGGCACGACCGATTTAAATACGGGCTCAATCTGGCCCACCGAGATGAACTCTACGATCTTGAGAATGATCCACACGAGACGCGCAATTTGATCAATGAGCCGGGATATCAGAACACGGCCGGCGAATTGCGCCAGCGGCTGTTCGACTGGATGCAGTGGGCGGATGATCAGGCCCTGTGCGCCTATCGCACCCGTTATCCGGGAGCACGGTAACCTTCACTTTCCGCAGAGCCGGGCTTACCTGTACACGCGGAGGTTGCAACCCTCATCGGTCCGTACAGAGGGGATCGTCAGGTTATAAATGCCGGCTGATGTTTCCGCCTTCACCGATCGATTATCGCACTCGAACCGGGTCGGTCTGAAATTGAGATGAAAATCCACGTGGAGGTCCCGGGATTTGCCATAGGGCCGTCCCTCCACCGGGAGCATCTTCAGCAGGAGCTCGTTGTCTTTGTCTTCCAGCTCGAACGCCGTGCTGCAGAATTCCCCCTCTTTGTAGGCCGGAGTCCGCCCATCATCCTCACGCAGCTCCGCTCGCCCATCGTCGCCACCGTAAACATCCAGGTGAAGCGGCTCTTTGTGGGGGGCATGGATGTCGGCGTCCGGGTTCTGGCGTGGGATGATGCTACCCGCCGGGACGTAGACGGGCACCTCGGTGATCGGAACATCCCGTGTGACGATCTGGTCTCCATGCTGCAGACGGCTGGTTTCGAATTCCCACCATCGACCTTCGGGCAGATAGATCGACCGCCTGTTTCCTTCAGTCAGCACCGGTGCCACGAGCATGTCCGGGCCGAAGTAAAACTGGTCGAACCGGTATGCGTCCTCGTTGTCGGGTTCCTCCAGGAACATACCTCTTATGACGGGGATACCCGTCTCGAAGCAGATATGATTGGCGGTGTTGAGGTAGGGCAACAGGCTGTGTCGCACTCTTAGCCAGCGCCGGCACGCTCCATCACAGTCATCGTCGTAGTCCCACGGTCGTCGGCTGCCGGCGTTGGGGGCACAGTGGAACCGGATGATGGAATTGAAGATCCCGAACTGCAGCCACCGGGTATAACGGTGGGGGTCGATGCGGTCCGTCTCACCACCGCCGGTCATGAAGCCGCCAATATCATGGCTGACGTAATTCAGACCGACATGTCCGGCACGGATGTTGAACTCGCATTGCAGCTGCAGAACATCGTAGCAGGAGGCCGTGTCGCCTGTGAAGAATCCGCCGTAACGGTGTGAACCGAGGCCGCCATACCGGGCCAGAAGCATACCCCGTTGCTCCTCGTTTTCGGTCTCCTCGTAGAAACTCTTGTTCCCGACAAGCTGACCGCAGGTCTGACTCATTTTTCCCCTGGTGCCGTCATTCCACCAGTAATCGAGGCCTTTCTGCAGGATGGGGCTGTGGCAGATCTCCAGAAAAGCTTTGTTTTCCGCCTGGTCGGTGATGTCGACCGGCACGGCGGGTAGGGTGGTCTTCTCCTCTCGATGATCTCCATAGCTTATCTCGTGGACTTTATCCTCTGTGCCGGCTTTTTCAAGATATTTCTCGTAATGTGAATCATCACTGCGCACATCCAGCGGGTGGTCATTGAAGAACACATCCAGGTCCATCTGATGGCAATTTTCGAAAAATGTCTCCGGATCCGGGATTATCTCCGGGTCAAAATCCCAATGTCCCCACCCGAATTTGTGCCATTCCATGTCCATAATCAGCACCGACAGGGGATAGCCATTGTCCCGAAACCCCTCATACAGCTGCTTGATCTCATCTTCTGTGAAGGCGGGCCAGCGGGAGAACATAACGCCGAGGCTGCGGTGTGGCGGCAGCGGCGCCGGCCCCGCAAGCATCCGAAAATCCTTCAGTCCCTGTTTGAAATCATCGGCATACGCGAAAAAATACCAGTCCTGACAGCCCGGGCGGCGCCGTTCCACCGGAAAATCGTCATCGTCCAGGACTGCACTGCCGGAGTCGTTCAGGAAAAAATATCCGCTCCGGCTCAGCACCCCCGGGCAAAAGCGCCGGGCCTCTTTGTAACGGTTGAAAAACCGGTGCATCAGCCGCCCGTCATTGTGATCTGATCCGGCCTGGCGCAGCCAGTTACCCCTGTTGAAATTATCCGGTGGATCCGGATGTTTGTCCTCGTAGAGTGGCCTCTCCTCGCACTGAAGCCAGGCGGGCCAGACGGTGGACCGGGGGTCTGGCGGTTCCATACCCGCCTCGTCAACACCATCAAGATCGTCCGCACCGTTGCCGTAGCGGTCCAGCGAGCGCAGTGTGCCGCCCAGATTCTGATGATCCCGGTCACCCGGCCGCCAGCACTGCATCACCCTGCCGTCGGTCCATCGGATCTCGAGGTTGGTTCTATCGCACTTTAACTCATTCTCACGGCTCATCACTTCCATTAACCCGGTGTCGAGCACGGTCCAATCGCCGTCCTCCCGGACATCCTTGAAGGCCAGAGGGGTTTGCTCGGAGCAGGCAACTATACTCCGGCGATCTTCAAACGTTCCCCCCGGAGAGTATTCAATGCGAACGAGCGTCGGAGAAAGACATCTGAAACGACGATTCCCAATAATCAGGCTTTCATCCATGGTCTCTGGCCTTCTGATCAACTAAATGACGTCAATACTCGATCCAACACAAATCGGCAAAAAGTCCGGCGGGCACCTCGCACTCCGGATAGCCCGCATGGCCCGTACATCCCTGACAATTATTGCAGGACAACGACCATAATACCGCAAAGGTCTGGAAATATTCTACTGGATATCATCTGAGTTGCAACCGCCCGACGACGTGCCCTTCGCCGAGCCCGGGATAGGACCGATCTCACAGCCCATGTGATCGGACACTTATCCCGTATATTTCACGAGTCGTCAGTGCGCCATATATAAGAACAGACGGGGGTGCTTGTGTTCTTACACCGCAACTGCAGGCTGTTCCTGTAGATGGCGTGCTGACGGCTCGGTCGTCGACCAAACCGGTGTTGCCGGTACTGTCAAAAAACACCCTGTTGTTATAAACTTGTCTGTGACTTTGCGGTTCACCTTTGATGATGTTGCTTTTAGAATAATTATCGTTTGAGGTTTGTGAAATATGCGGGTTAACGCAACGGGGATTGTGTTCTGCGAGTTGTTGCTCCGCCTTGGACCGGAAGTA
>JBKHGK010000232.1:0-3606 GCA_046539705.1 Candidatus Brocadiia bacterium
GTTACCCCGGCCGAGCATCTGCAGCACACGGGAGGTAACCTCCGGTGCCGAGGGCCAGGTGTTGGACCCGCTGCCGGTTATGACTCGGACGGTGGGGCCCACAGGGCGCCACACATGCGGATCCGTGGGACCAAAGATGGATAGGGTGTCGCATCTGCTGGCGCCGGATAGGTGACCAATGCCGCTGTCATTGCAGATGCAGATGTCGGCGAGGTGAAGCAGGGCGGTTGTGCGCTGGATATCATGGGATCGGAAGACGGGAACATCATGGAATTCCGATCCGATATCCCTGCACTGTGCGGAGTCCGCCGGCCCTTCAAGGAGAATCGGGCTGATCCCGCGGTCCAGCAGGTTCGCGGTGAGAGCATGGAATTTCTCGGCGGGCCAGCATTTCCGCATGGACCCGCTGCCGGGATGAATGATGGCCACGGGCGAGGCCGAGTCCGTACTGTGAGTCAGCCAGGACCGGGTATCTCTAATTGTGCCTTCCGGGGGGTTGAGGGTGGGCGCCGCGCTGGCGATCTGTCGCCGGTCCGTAACTGCCCGCATGTAATGTCTCGCGGCGTGACATCCGGCGGGAGGGCTAACGGGATGGGTTATAACCTTCCCCTTAATCCCCGATCGCAGGTTGTGCACCAGCCGCCCATCTGGTTCCGAGGTGTATACCACCGCCAGCTGAGTCTGACCCAGAACAGGGGGTGGGCCGGAGGGAGAACGGGAAAAAAGCGGAGTAAAATCCCCGGAGTCGTAATCGGCTGGCTGCCAGCTGACACCATCCATTGCGCAGATGGGGGGGAGATGCCGGCCTCCGATCCACAGAAGCGACGCGTCCGGCATTGCCAGGGCAAGATGATGTACGGTGGGGAGCATCAGTATACTGTCCCCGAGCGCACCGCTGCGAAACAGACAGATATCAGGCTTTTGCTCTGCTGGTTGCATGCTGTCGCCCGGAATGAATGCGCGTTTATGACGACCCCGATACGTATAATATGCATTCTTGAGACTTGACAGTAAACGGGGGTAACTTTATCTTACTGGTTCTATTCGACCTCTGCAGGAGAGCATTGCATGCTCGGGCGCATTATTCAGCTATGGGGAGTTCTCAGGCGTTTCTATCTCGTGCATTGTCGCAAGGACTACGTCCGTAAACAACTGGAGAAACGCGGCGGAGAATGCAGAGGGTGTGGAGAATGCTGCTTGTTTGTGGTGCGATGCCCGTGGCTGGATGAGAGCAGACGTTGCAAACATTATGACAGAAGACCCCTGCAGTGCCAGATGTTCCCGATCGATGAACGAGATCTGAGTGAAGTGTCAGACTGCGGGTTTGAGTTTGTGGAATCCAGCGATGACGGGTTGGATTCGCCCGGCAGGGCGCGAACTGATGAAATATGACACCATTTCTCTTATCTGAAAACAGTTGAAGCAGGAGGAGATTTCAGGAAAATGCAGAGGACAGATAACAGGGATTGTTGTGCCGTACGATCTGATAATGGGCGGATTGTCTTCGGAGTGGGAGCAGCCCTTTTGGGGATGGTTATGTTTTTCCTGGCCGGCTGTTCTGAGGGCAGGGACCCGGAGGGGTTGATAGAACGACTGAGCTCCGATAGTGAGTCCAGGCGGGAAAAAAGTGTGGATGAGCTGATACGTATGGGGGATGATGCATTACCGGCGGTGAAACGTGCTTTTAAAGAGGCACCGGATTCCCGGGAAGGGGCCTGGCAGGTCCAGGGAGCGGTGGATGTCCTGAAAGATCATCGGACGCTGGACGCTCTGCAGCTATTGGGAGAACGCGTGGATGACGACAATGATGATATACGTCTCGCCGTAATTGGGGGGGTGGCGGAACTGGCTGATGTGGGGAAGATGTACAGTATCGACATCCTGGACGGAGCCATGGAGGATTCATCGGGCGAAATAATTGAGGTCGCCGCCCGAGGACTCCGGCGAATGGATTTTCAGGAAGCGACGCTCGTGCTGGAGAAACATTTTCAAGAATCGGACGGGCTCTCCGCTGTATACGCAGCGCAGAATCTGTACAGAATTGATCGCAGAGCCGAAGCGGCGGAACTGCTCCTGAACAAACTGGACGCAACGGATTCTGCTGTTCAGGAGGCCGCGCAGAAAGCCTGTGTCGACCTTGGGACCGACCGGAACACCGGGGATGAGTTTGTCAGCTTCAGCCTGGATTACATCCAGGATAACGAGGAAATTGATCGGGTGGAATCGGTCCTTGAGGAGATTCGCGATGATTACTTTGAGGAACTTGATAGGGCCTTGCCGCCAAGCCGTATGCGGCGGGTGCTGCTTCTTCTTGGAAAAATAGCCGACCGGAAGAGCGTTGATAGGTTAAAAGACATGCTCACCTCTTCGGATGAGTCGGGCGCTGCAAGGGTGGCGGCTGCTGAGGCCCTCTCCAGCGTCGCGCTCTCCGAAAGAAGCGGCGGGGATGAGCAGCTCCGCACTGAAATCAAAGAAGTAATGGAGGGGATCATTGAAAAGGATGATCCGGATGACCGGGTGGCCATTGCGGCGTCCATTGCGCTCAGTCAGCTGCAGGAGTCCGTTGGAGTGCGATATCTGCTCGATAAACTCGAGGGACTCACGGAAATGGGGGGGGAGGATTCCGAGGAAAAGTCCAGAACGGTCGAACCGGAAGAGATGACCGAGCTCAGAATCCGGGCGCAGGAGGCCCTCACCACCAGCGGAGACTTCGTGGTACCCCACCTGATGGAAAAATTGGAGGATGGGGACACCGGCCGAATCCTGTCCTGGGCCGCCGCCCGGACCCTGGGGGATCTCAGGGTGGATGAGGCCGCCCCACATATGAAAGAGATGTTGACCAACACTGTGGCCGCCGAGCAGGTGGATCCCGGCGCGAATGACCCCGAAGAGGAGATCGAGTTGGCCACCGAGGACGATAGCGAGACGCTTGCAACCGATCGAGCTTCCGTGTTGAAGAAGATGTTTGATGACCGCGAGGTTATACCTGCCCGGGATCTGTCGGTTCGTATGGCCGCCGCACGGGCCCTGGGACGAATAGGCGGTGAGGGAGCGGCAGAGGCGCTGGAGACCGCCGAAGAAAGAGAGACGACAGTTTATGAGAAAATGGAGCTTTTCCTGAGCGAGCGGGTTTATGATGAGATGATACCGGATGCGGCTGTGGATGAAGCCGAGGTTAAAGAAGCCAGAGATAATCTGGAGGAAGTGGCGGAGAATGTTATTCAGGATGCAGAAAAGGCGTTGTTCTCCATCCGGCAGGCCCAAAATAGCCTCGATGAAGCCTCTTGAGGTCCGCTCGCGTAAAAGACTCCCGGGTTTCGGTGGCCGATACTGACCAGATCCGTGCGGAGTTTTCCGTATATGACCGGGCACCGGGGGACCGGGTGCGCTCCCTTTTCCACAAAACCCACTCAATGTGCCTGCGGTCGGACCCGAGCTGCTGACCCGCGGGGAAAACGGACGGCAAACCACTGAGCCCGGGGGCGGGACGGCCGGGGACGGGGACAGCAATCCGAGACTCCACCCGTATATTTCACGAGCCATCAGTGCGCCATAAGCGGCAAGAAATAAGTACGTTCCGGTTTTTGTTTTCTTGAGCCCGCGAAG
>JBKHGK010000233.1:0-3605 GCA_046539705.1 Candidatus Brocadiia bacterium
TATCCACGGCTTCGATCAGGGCGTCGTGTTTCTGGTTGGCTTCCAGAGCCGCGGGACGAGCGTCCTTGTCTGTTTTTATAGACGGCACATTGACGACTCGTGAAATATACGGATTAGGCCGCGGATTAATGCTGTATGATCTTGATGAAGACCCCTGTGAACAAAACAATATGATCGGCCGTGCCGGTTCACAATCGACTGAGAGGGAATTGCGGGATATGATGTTAAAATGTTTGGCAGTCTCCCAACATGTCATCAGAGAGAGGACCCAGCCACCCGATGAGGGGTGAATAGTGATAAGAGTTGACATGCCACCCCATGGCCCACGACACTTGATTTCGTGTGTTCAGAGCGATTCTGCCGGCGGGCCGGGCGGGGTCTCAGGGTGTGCGCTCCCCCGTGTGGAGATAAATCGTTATAAGCCGGAGCATCAACTGTGTAATTTGCGGACTGATCCTCATGAGTATGAGAATCTGTACGGCCGGGAAGAAGTACATACGAAATGGAAGGTGAGAAAACATGACGAAAGCTCCGAACATCCTGTGGATCACAACCGATCAGCAGCGCTATGACACGATTGGTGCGCTGGGCAACCCGCACGTCAATACGCCGAACCTGGACCGTTTGTGTGCGGAAGGGGTGGCCTTCACCCGCGCCCACTGCCAGTGTCCCATCTGCACGCCCAGCCGGGCGAGTTTCCTCACGGGGCTTTATCCCAGCACTGTGCATGTCAACATAAACGGCAATGCTCATTTTCCCGAAAATGATCGTGTTAAGCTCATCACACGGCGCCTGGCTGACGCCGGCTATGATTGTGGATTGTCGGGAAAACTGCACATCGCCTCCGCCTGGAACGGGATCGAGGAGCGCACCGATGACGGATATCGTCGGTTCTGGTACAGCCATGGCCCGCTGCAGGGATACGGCCATGGCAACCAGTACATGAAATGGGTGGAACAGCAGGGTGTCTTCGATGAAGTTTTCGAGGAACAGCCGGTTCGGGGACCCCGAAAGCCCAGCGGGGTGGCCACCAAAAAATACGCTTATCGGGATGATGTTCCCGCTAAATACCACCAGACCACGTGGTGCGCCGACAGAGCGATTGAATTTATGAATGAGGATCGGGACGGACCCTGGCTGATGAGCGTGAACATCTTTGATCCGCATCCTCCATTTGATGCGCCGGAAAGCTATGCCGGCCGGTATGATCCGGACGCACTGCCGGAGCCGCTGTTCCAGGAGACGGACCTGGAGAAGCAGGATCGGCTGCGATCCCACTTTTTCCAGAACTACTCAGGCGAGCCGGGTGAAACCCAGCAACAACAGAAGGCGTCGTATTACGGCATGGTGGAACTGGTGGATGAGAACGTGGGACGTATGCTGGACGAACTCGAACGGACCGGTCAGCGCGAGAACACGATCGTCATATTCACATCCGACCACGGCGAGATGCTGGGAGACCACGGACTGACCGCCAAAGGCTGCCGTTTTTATGAGGGGCTGGTGCGGGTGCCGCTAATTTTCAGCTGGCCGGAATGGTTCCGGACCGGTGCGCGTTCCGATGCGCTGGTGGAACTGAACGACCTGACCCCGACGCTGGCCGAGGTGGCGGGAATAGACCCGACGTGGACGCATGGAAAGTCGCTATCGCCCATCCTCAAAGGGGCAAACCCGGATATGCAACCGCATGATTACGTCCGGTCCGAATTCTACGATACGCTCAACAGGCAGGCCCCCGACGGTGATCCCGACGATCACAATCCCAGCTATGCCACGATGCACCGGACCGAACGCTGGAAGCTGGTGGTGTATCACGGGAGCGACTGCGGCGAACTCTACGACATGAAAAACGATCCCGATGAGTTCAACAATCTGTGGGAGGATCCGGCGGCGCAGGATGTTAAAAATGAGCTGATCAAACGCAGTTTCGACGCCAGTATCACCATCACCGATCCCGGCCCCAGGCGAATCGGCCGGTATTGAAACGGTGGAACGCCAATGATGTAAATTGGCGAAGACAAAATAAGCGGGTTGAATTAGGTATGTTCCGCTTTTGAAAGCCAATGAGATGTCTACGTATAGCAGACATCCTGCCTGCGGAAGGATAAGCACAAAACGTCTGAAAATCGTCACTTCTCCTCCAAATAAGAGTTTGCACCGGACAGGCAAGGATGCCTGTCATACGTTGCGCACAATCTTTTTCAACTAGAACAGATTTATCACTGACCGCTTAGAACCAACGAAAGGAACTGAAAATGACCGAATCGATCACCGAACCAGCACGTGATATACCCGTCCTTGCCGAACACGACGTCGTCGTCTGTGGGGGAGGCCCGGCCGGTTGCGCGGCGGCCATCGCCGCTGCACGCAATGGGGCCGATACGCTGCTCGTTGAGAAGAACGGATATCTCGGCGGAGCCACCGTCTCTCAGCTCGTGTGCGTGATCCTGAGCACCAACGCCGTTGATTTTCAGGGCATCTGGCACGAGTTTACGGCGGCCATGGATGAGCGTAATGCGGTCAACCTTCCCGTACAGCAGGGCGATTATACGTATCGCGGTGGATACGACCCCGAAATAGTCAAACACGTCTGGGACGCAATGCTAACGGAGGCCGGCGTGCGCATATTGCACCACGCTCTGTGTGCGGGAACAGTCGTGGAAGAGGAAACGATCCGCGGCGTGATTGTGGAGACCAAAGCCGGGCGCCAGGCCATTCTGGCCGATCGGGTGGTGGATGCGACGGGCGACGGGCATGTGTGTCACCGTGCCGGCGTGCCGTGGGAGCAGGGCGTCGACGGTAAACCATGGGCCATGGCATGCACGAAAGTTTTTCGGATGGGTAATGTGGACTGGAATGTCGTGGAGGATTCCGCCGAGGCACGGGAAACGGCCCGAGAAAAACTGCAGCGGGCGATTGAGCGGGGCGAATTTGATTCACCTGTGGTGCTGAATAAACGCCCGATTGGGTATGCCGTGCGCACAATAACGCATCTTCCCCCATATCGAAATGAACATATGAGCGTCGCCAGCCGGGTGCTGAAAGTGGATCCCCTGGACCCCTTCGACATGACACGGGCGGAACGCGAGGGCAGAGAACAGGCGCGGCAATCGGCTGCAGCTGTCAAAAAGTGCATTCAGGGGTATGAAGATGCCTATCTGCTGGACACCTCAAACCACCTTGGCGTGCGCTCGTCGCGCCGCGTGCATGGCATGGAACGGGTGACGGATGAGGGCGCACTGGAGTTTCACAAATACGACGACGGTATCGCCCGGTCTTCGTGGGACATCGACGTCTGGCCCGCCGAGAGTTACGACGCACCGGCTGTGCCCCGGCAGGATCCGGAGTATCAGAAGCGCATCGAGAAGGTCAAGGAGGGCGAGTATTTCGACATCCGGTACGGCTGCCTGGTGGCTGAAGGGGTGGATAACCTGCTGATGGCCGGCCGATGCATCAGCGCCAGCCACCTGGCCGAGGCCAGCCTGCGCATCCAGCAGACCTGCATGGCAACCGGCCAGGCGGCGGGGACGGCCGCGGCATTAAGTCTTGATGCCGGGATCACGCCGCGGGAAATGGATCCTCAAAAGGTCGTGACGCGGTTGGAG
>JBKHGK010000234.1:0-3590 GCA_046539705.1 Candidatus Brocadiia bacterium
CCCAGCGGGTTCTTATCACCGAACTTCAAACCGGTAAACGCAGCTCGTGTCGGCTCCGTGGGTGGATCGGAGGCGGAAACGGACGCCTTCCCCTGTTTGATTGATTGGCAGCCGGACGTGTCGGTGGATATTGTCCTCCACCGCGGCGGCCTGCTGCCACTCTCCCCCCCGCAACACTTCCACCTCAAATGCCTCGGGCATTGAAGCGGGGATTCCCCTCAGCCTGTCGTCGTCCTTCGGACACATACAGATAAGGCGGTCCAGTTCGCTCTCAAGCGTCAGATCCACCGTGGATATACGGCGCTGATCGGGGAACCTGTATGAGATGGTCTCACCGGGCCGGCACGGCCAGCCGTGTCGCTGTTCGCCAGCGGGCCTGGTTATGCCGTCCCGGACCGGTTCCGGGTTGCCGCTGCTGGCCCGGAGCTTCATGTGACGGGTGAGATCGGGTAACTCGCGTTCTATCCCCGGCAGGTAGCAGTCATCGGCCAGGAGGGATTGCTGCAATTGCTGGAGATGCTGTTCATACACCCCGCGAGGTGTGGTGGAGGCGGCCACGGCGATGGCCGCCGCGGTGCCGGCCGCCTGGCCCATGACAGAACCCGTCCCCATCACCCGTGTGCTGCTCATTGCCGCGTGGGTGCAGCTCGCGCACCGGCCGGCGAACATCAGGTTGTCGATGTTGCGGGAATAGAGACTGCGGTACGGGATGCCATAGGGGCTGGGCGCATGATGGAAGATGGTCGCTTTATGGCCCAGCCGGGCCGACCAGAACCCGGTTGGGTGGTGATCGTCCATGCTCCACCCGCCGTAGGCGACGGTATCCTCAAACGGTCCGCCGGCTTCAACGTCATTTTGCGTCAGCACATGATCTCCGCGGTAGCGCCTGCTTTCACGTTTTGCGGGCAGCATGGGCATGCGGCGGAGTGTCCAGTTGTCAGCGTCCACATCACAGTGGTTTTTTATATGATCCCAGACGCCGTAGGCGATGCTCAGGAGGCGGTCCCGGATCTCTTCGGTATCGGCAATGGGATCCTCATCCGGTTGGCCGCCCAGTTCGATCCACCAGTATCCCTCACGAAAATTCTGATGCCCCTCGGCCCCGTAGGGCAGGTCCTCGCAGTTTTTGAAGGTTTTCGCCCAGGAAGGGGGTGTGAATGGCTGGGGGCTTTCGGTTTCTTCCGCCCAGAACAGGACACTCATTCCCATCGTGGCTCTGTCGGGTTCTTTGGGCGCAATTGATTCGTCGTATTCATCGCGCCCTTCCCGGCCCATCCGCCAGTCAGCGCCGGTTAAAGGCGCCAGGACGGCGTCGCCGGAACAATCAATGAAGATGTCCGCAGTAACCGTTTGATACTTTTCGGTGGTCAGCTGCCATCCGGTTATGGACCGGATTTTACGGTCCTTTGTGGAGGCATCCAGACACGAGCAGTTCAAAAGGAGCGATAAATTCTCCTGGCGGCGGCATGTGTCATACAGCACGCCGTCCCACAGCGACCATTTTTGATTCGGATTCCGATGGAGATTTTGCAGGCGCAGTTCCTCCAGTATTCCGGTTTCCCTCATATTGGGGATATGGCCGTGGCGGTCGGCTCCGCATATGTGCACCCTGCATTCGCTTGAAGAATTGCCGCCGAGGACCGGTCGATCCTGCATGAGGACGGTTTCTGCGCCCTCTCGCGCTGACGCCAGCGCGGCGCATACGCCGGCCATGCCGCCTCCGATCACGCATACGTCCGCCTCGTGAACGTCGGTCGGGAATACAGTGCCGTCCGATCCTGCTTGAGCTGTGGGCATAACAAAAAGTTCCTGACTGACGAATATTAGCCCGCTAATCCCGGACGATCTGGCTGCCCCACCAGTCTTCGTTGGGTTGCCAGTCCGGGTCAAGATAACGTGCATGCTGTTGTTCAAGTTCCGGCATCAACTCATTTTTCAGATGGTTCCGCCGCGCTTTTTCCGCCGCCGGATCATACTCGGGGTCGGGTTCCGGGCGCGTGGCATCGGTCCGTTCCAGCCAATCTTCAAGATCATCTCGCAGGGAGCAGGTCAGATCGGTTTCCTCGGAGGCCAGATCCACCTTTTCCCCTGGATCATCCTCCAGATGGTAGAGTTCATCGCGATCATCCTCGTAGTAATGGATGAGTTTCCACGGTCCACGCCGCAGGATTGAGGAGGGGTCCCCGCCCTGGTTGCCGTAGTGAGGATAATGCCAGTAGAGATCCCGCTCGCGAATTCGTCCGCCGCTCTCCCCCCGGAGCAGTGGTAGCAGACTCATGCCGTCGACCGATTGATCGGAGGGCATGGGGATATCCAGCATATCCAGAAAAGTCGGATAGAAATCCATACCCGTCACCGGGACATCGCATGTGGTCGCGGGTGAGGTGATTCCCGGGGCCTTTATGTGGAACGGTTCGCGGATGCCCCCTTCCCACTGCCGCCCCTTACCGCCGCGGAGCGGCAGATTGGAGGTTGAATATGCATCCCCGGATGAAACCCCGCCGTTGTCGGAGGTGAAACAGACGATCGTCTCCTGCTCAAGCCCGAGCCGGTCCAGGGTATTGAGGACATGTCCCACGGCATCGTCCATTGCTTCGATCATCCCTCCGTATATCGGGCAGTCCTGGATCTGTCGGACGGGGAGTCGGCGATCGAAAAGAAATCTCTTTTCCGGTTGTTCCGGCCGGTTGCATGCTTTCTCCCGGTATTTCTCCCACCGATCCGGGCTGGTCTGGATCGGGCAGTGGACGGAATAAAAGGACAGATAGGCCAGGAAGTTCTCATTCTGATTCTCTTCAATGAAGTTGCTTGTTTCCCTGGCGAGTCGGATGGGCAGATTTTCCCCCGGCGGTCCATCACCGAGTTTGGGGTTATCGTAGGGCGAAAAATATCCACCGGTCGGGCTGCCGGCACCCCAGCCTCCCTTATTAATATCGAATCCGAAGTTTTCGGGGCATTTTTTCCCCTCTCCCAGATGCCATTTGCCCGCGAAAAAGGTGCGGAAACCGCTCTGGCGAAGAACCTCAGCGAAGGTGGTTTCATCATCCCTCAGCCCGTGCTCGTAGTCGGGCGGGAGAAGCCGGGTATGACGTTCCAGCTTCCGCCAATCCCCACCGCTGGGGGCGCCGATGTAGTCAGTCACGCCGTGTCGGGGCGGGTATTTCCCGGTCATGATGCTGGCACGCGACGGACTGCAGACCTGGCAGTTGGCATAGCCGTTCGTGAACCGCATTCCTTCATTCGCAATCCGGTCGATGTTGGGCGTTTCGTAGAAAGAACTGCCCTCGACGCTCAGGTCCCGCCACCCAAGATCATCGGCAACGATGTACACTATGTTCATTCTCAACCTCTGTCACTGGAGACAGGCCGGATAAATAATTGTGGAGCCGTTTACTCCGCCACGGAATGGCTGTTTGTTATTCCGTCGGACCACGGCATTCCGAGACAGCCGCACATTATGTGCATCACGACGGATAATCACAAATGCGTATCGACCCAAAACGGATAAAAAGGTTTTTGGGGTCATCAGAGAGGATTGCTGGGACGCGGTTCGTGCTTGCCTGTTTGCGGGTTATTCCGTAATATATTGG
>JBKHGK010000235.1:0-3586 GCA_046539705.1 Candidatus Brocadiia bacterium
TAGAACAATTACCGTTTGAGGTTTGTGAAATATGCGCGCTGGTTGGGCGTCCGCGCCGGCCACAGATTCGGTTGTTTTCGTCCGACGATCACCTTCTCAGGCAGAGCCCAGCCCCTTTTCCATCTTCGGCAGTCGCTTCCGGGGGCCGGCCCCGCTGGCAGTGAGCGTCAGCTCCCGGACCGTCTGTTCCTGTATGTTCAGGTTCCACAGGAAATATTCTTCCGGCAGGCACTCCGCCACATGATCGGCCCATTCAATGGCCGTCACTCCACCGGATTCAAAAGTCTCCTCGCAGCCTATTTCGTACATTGATTCCGCGCTCTGCAACCGATAGGCATCGTAATGGTAAAGGGGGAGCCGGCCGGAGTACTGGTGCAGCAGGACGAAGGTGGGGCTGGTGACCGCCTCCGTTTCCTCCACCTCCAGTCCTCTGGCCATACCCCGGACAAAACAGGTCTTCCCCGCTCCCAGGGTGCCGGTCAGTCCCACGACATCGTTGGGAGTGCAGAGGCGTGCAAAGGTTGCGCCGATGTCCATCGTCTCTTCCGGGGAGGCGGAGGTCACCAGGATCTGGTGTTCGCCGCCTATTTCAGATGTTCCCATCCGCCTGGCTTGAGTATGTCCGTTTTTCCGTTCTTCCATTGTAGTCTGCTTTCTCGGCACTCAGTAATGTGTCCAATTACGCTTACGGTTTCATTCCCGATGCCCTCTTTATCCAGCATTCGGGCCGCATCGGGGTCAAGACAGAACAACAGTTCGTAGTCCTCTCCGTCGTTGACCGCCCGCATAATGAGGGTTTTCTCGGGCGTCTCCCGCTCATCCAGTTCCTCCCGCAGGTCTGGATGTATCGGGAGGTGATCGGTGCGGATCAGTGCGCCGACACCGCTGGATTCACATATATGCAGCAGGTCTGTGCTCAACCCGTCGCTTATATCAATCATAGCGTGGATTTCAAACCGCTCGACAAGCGTGAGGGCTTCCTCCACCCGGGGCCTGAAATCCAGATGCCGGCCGGACGCGAGTGATCCCCCCAGTCCACCGGTGACACAGATCGCGTCGCCCGGCCGTGCCCCTGAGCGAGTGACGCAGCCGGTCTGCGGAGCGGTTCCCAGGCTTGTGACCGCGACCACCGTTTGGCTTGTGCCCGACCCAATATCGCCGCCGACCAGGGGCGCATTCAGGCTCTCAGCCGTCTGCTGGATGGCCCGTACCAGCTTTTTTTGTTCCGGCACGTCGGTGCGTTCCGGAAAACTAACCGCGGCCAGGTTGCACAGCGGTTCCGCGGCCATGGCGGCAAGGTCGCTCATACTGCGCGCGACCGCTTTGTGTCCCGCACGGGAAAGATCCGTGCCGGGAGGATAGTGCATACCTTCGATCAACATGTCGGTGCCGGCGACGAGTCGCCCCCCCGCCTGGTGCACATTAAGAACCGCCGAGTCATCCCCGATATCAATCTCCAGCCACGACGGCGCTGACGGGCGGTTGGCGCTGATAAATTCTATGAGATCCTGTTCGCTCATGACGCCTTTCATGATATTGCACCGGGGCGAAAAATGGAAACTCCCGGCTCTCCTCCGCGACACGGATGTGGGGTTGGCAGACCGACAGAAGCAGAAAAAAGATAATTTTGGTGTTGCATGACAGCTGACAGCAACATAAACTAAATACATAGCGCATTCGTAAGCTGAGAAACGTTTTAGCATCTTCCAACATGAGAAGCCGGTACGGGATTGAAGACGAGCTGTGACCGATTGAGATGTTGGACCGAAGTCGGTCAGTGGTAGCGAGAGCGGTCGAAGCATCGGACCGTTATATTTGACATACAGAGGGCAAAGCGGCTCTATTGGCACTGCAAAGCTATTAGGAGGCGGTCAATCATGATTGTGGACAGAGCAAAAAAGGTCGCCAGGAAAGCTTTTGTATCGCAGATCAGCCGATACATCGCCAACGCCTCGCCGAAGACTCTTGCGAGGATGTGGGGGTTGTTCGAGAAGATGGCCAGCAAGGAGGAAGACGCGCGCGAGGCACGGCGTTTCCGCTGGCTTGTTCAGGAGGGCCATCCATTCGGCCGGTGGCTGGAGCGTATATCCGAAGAGCTCAGTCCGGCCGCCAGGACGGCTCTCATACGAAACCTCTACGGATACGCCTGGTTTCTCAACCGCGGCACCCGTCAACAGTTCCGTGAAAGACACGGTTTTTCCCCGCCCTACATCATGGTTATAGACGTCACCGCCCGGTGTAACCTGTCGTGTGAAGGATGCTGGGCGGCGCACTATCGCAAGGGTGGAGATCTGGATTTCGACGTCCTGGATCAGGTGATCACCGAGGCCGAGGAGGAGATGGGGATGCATTTTGTGGTTTTCTCCGGCGGGGAACCCACCCTGCGGGAAGACCTCTACGATATCTACGAAAATCATCCCAACACCCAGTTTCAGATCTACACCAACGGCACACTGATCGACAATGAGATGGCCGCCCGCTTTGCGGAACTGGGCAACGTCATGCCGATGGTCAGTATCGAGGGCGACGATGTGCTGACCAATAACCGCCGGGGCGATGGCGTTCACGGCAAAATCCTGGATGCGATGGATTACCTGCGCGATCATGGGGTGCTGTTTGGCTTCAGTGCTACGGCCACCAAACACAACGTGGATAGCATATCCAGCGATGAGTTTATTGAAACGATGGTCGAGCGGGGCTGTCTTTACGGCTGGTATTTCCAGTACATACCCATCGGACGCAATCCGGATCCGGATATGATGGTGACCCCCGAACAGCGGGACCGGCTGCGCAGGAGGGTCTATCATCTGCGTAACACCTATCCCATCTTCCTGGCCGACTTCTGGAATGACGGTCCCGAGGTGAACGGATGTATGGCCGGGGGCAAGCGTTACTTCCACATCAACAATGACGGCGGAATAGAACCCTGTGTGTTCTGCCATTTTGCCGTGGACAATGTGTATGAGACAAGTATCACCGAGGCCCTCAAACATCCGCTTTTCGAGGAGATGAGGAACGCGATACCCTATGATGGAAATCTGCTCCGGCCCTGTATGCTGATTGACCGTCCCCAGGTGTTCCGCCGGCTGGCGGAAAAACATGGCGCGGAGCCGACGCATCCGGGTGCCGAAACCCTCATCACCTCCCTGGCCGATGATATGGATGAGCAGGCCAGAGGATGGGAAGAGCTGGCCACGCAGGCGTGGGAGAACGACGACTACATGGGGCTTTATCCGTATCCGTCCGATGAACACGAACAGGACGACGGAAGCTCCTGGTACGATCGTGTGGTGGCCGAAAAGGTCTGAGGCCCGGGGGAGCCGTCGAGAGGGCGTTACAGAAATCAATAGTCTGGATTGTGTCCAGCCCCACCTTCGGACGAGCCGGCTTATTGCTGCAACGATCGGTCAAACTGCCGGTGCGAGGATCGATGCCATGCGATCAATAATAAGTCTATCCCGCATATTTCACGAGCCGTCAGTGCGCCATCTATAAGAACAGACAAGGGCGCTCGTCCCGCAGCCGCGGGACACCGCAACTGCAGGCTGTTCCTATAGGTGGCGTGCTGACGGCTCGGTCGTAGACC
>JBKHGK010000236.1:0-3523 GCA_046539705.1 Candidatus Brocadiia bacterium
TAGAACAATTAACGTTTGAGGTTTGTGAAATATGCGGGCTAGCGATCCTTCTTCATCGACGTGCTTCCGTCGTATTGTCTCCTCATCGGCGGCTCCGATTGCTACCGGTCGGAACAACAGCCTGCCGGACAGGATTCTTTCCCTGCTTGAACTCTGCCCCGTTCCACCGCACACTGAAATTTTCGGGGTAAAACATTCCCCGTGCAAAGTGGGGCACAATCAACCTCCCCCCGCTCCCGAAAACGAAACAGAACCCCTCCACGCATTCCAACATCCACCGTGCAAAGTTGAAAGCTCACGCCCCTGATTCTATAATCCGCATTCAACCATTTAACAGAGGACCCTTCATGACGCCCAGGACAGAAACAGACCTTTCGGTGAACCTCGCCGATATCCAGCTCGACAACCCCACCGTGCTGGCTTCCGGAGTGCTCGGACTGTCGCTTGAGCTGCTCTCCCGCCTTGCCGAATGCGGAGCCGGTGCGGCCACCATCAAAAGCATCAGCCCGGAACCCCGAAAAGGCCATAACGGACCCACCGTCATAGCCTGCGAGGCCGGGATGCTCAACGCAGTCGGATACTCGAACCCCGGTATGGAGGAAGCGGCCCGGGAATTCCGTGAGGTCGGAATGACACCTCTGCCGGTTTTCGCCAGTGCAATAGGCCAGGAAGCCGGGGAGTTCGCCCGGGTGGTGGAAACACTGATGCCCTGCGGGTTCGACGCCGTCGAACTACCCCTTTCCTGCCCGCACACACCCGGATACGGCGTTCTGGCGGGACACAGCACACCGGAAGCCACCGAAACTATAACTCGCCAGGTGGCCGAGGTCACCGACAGGCCAATCTTCGTCAAACTCTCGCCCAACGTGCCGGCCATAGGCGAGCTGGTCCTGGCGGCCATGGAGGGCGGAGCAACCGGCATCTCCGCGGTCAATACGCTCGGCCCGGGTATGGTTATCGACATCCCCTCCGCCAGCCCGATCCTGGATTTCAAAGCCGGCGGCCTATCAGGCCCCGCTCTCAGACCCGTCGCCGTCCGCTGCGTTTACGACGTTTATGCGACCATGAAACAACATAACATCGACGCACCCATCATCGGAATCGGTGGCGTGAGCAGCGGAGCACACGCCCTCGAGATGATCCTCGCCGGGGCGTCCGCGGTGGGGGTGGGAACCGGCGCATATCAGCGGGGACCACGGGTGTTCGGAACAATCAGGGACGAGCTGGCGGCCCTGTGCAATCGACATGGCTACAACTCCATCAAAGAGGCGAGAGGCAACGCTCATGAATGATCCGGATCACCATATCACTGAATCCCCCCGGGAAGCCCTGCAGCCACAACTGCCCGTCTCGCTGCCGCTGAAAGAAGTGCGGCGCGAAACAGATAACATGTTTACCCTGTTCTTTCCATACCCTGATGGTGAACATCTCGCATGTTTCAACCCCGGCGATAACGTCCCGGGACAGTTCGTGATGGTGTGGTTGCCACGAATAAATGAAAAACCCTTCGTTATTTCCTACCTCGATGATACTGCGTTTGGAATTACCGTCATGGTCCGCGGGGACTTTACCGAGCAACTGTGCAACCTCGACACCGGAAACCTGGTGGGATTCAGAGGACCATACGGGCGGGGGTTTGACGGCTATACCAGCGCCGGCGCGTCCGGTCAGCCTGTCGTGATCGGCGGCGGATGCGGGATGGCGCCCCTGGCCCTGCTCGCCGAAAGAACACCATCCGCAATCGTGGTCCAGGGGGCCCCGACGAGTTCGGACCTCCTTTACACCGACAGATTCCCGGACCAGCTTATCTACACCGAGGATGGCTCCGCCGGACAACCGGGGTTGCCCACCCTGTGGCTCCGGGACAACGCCGGGCGGATGAATATCGAAACCGTATATACCTGCGGCCCGGAGCCGATGCTGGAGGCAATCGTGTCAATCTGCCGCCGCCAGAACATCCCCTGCCAGGTCGCGCTGGAACGCTACATGAAGTGCGGGTTCGGAATCTGCGGACAGTGCGAGTGCGATGGCCGCCTGGTATGCCAGGATGGTCCTGTATTCACCGCAAATGAACTGACCAACATGCCCAGCTTCGGCCGCCAGAGACGTGACGCAACCGGCCGACGATCTCTCATACAAACCGATGAAGAATGTTCTGCCTGAATGGACTACCATAAAATCATCCTGCTGCTGTTTGGGGGCTTTGCTGCTCTGCCCATTGTGAGCGGTCTGAACCGCATCACCGGCAAACGGCTGATTCCCCGACCACATCAGCGGGCACTCCGGCAGGCCGGACTGGCCATACTTGAACCTGACAGGCAGGAAGCTGCCACGAGCCAGCCAGTACAGATGCCGGAGGGCGGAACGGCCAGGATCCCCCTGGAAGGACGGTATGAAGCCCGAAGGGCTGTCGCCACTGTGCTGGAACTGGAACGTCTGCGGGAAAAGGCCGCCTCACTCAGGGCGCGTATCCATACGGGTTCACGCCATAAACTGGACCTCGGATCGGAACCGATGACCAGGCTGAAGGATATCTGGGCCGATGCCCGCTCCCTGCTGACGGATTTTCTGAAAATTGACGAAACCCGATCTGAACCTGTGCTCTACCTGCTCGGATGGCAACCGTTACCCCCCTCCGACACTTCCAGCACCGGCGCGCAACCGACCGAACACCGGAGCCCGGATCCGAAGAAACTATTACAGGACCAGAACCTCAAAGATATGCCCTGGCGGACCACCGCCAGTCGATTGAGGGAAGAACATGACCTCTCCGATCACGAAATTGCGCAGATCCAGTGCATCATCGTCCGGCAGGAATGCAGATTTCCGCTCACCAGCGGGCCCAACGCCGAAAACACCGAACGGGCTCTGACACGCCACGCGGCGCTCACCCCGCCGCAGGCCCGCGCCGTGCTGGCCATGAGTGCCGCCAGACGATTGATCCATGCCGGCCCCGACGGCATGTTTCAACTCATCAACCTGCTCCGACATCGACCTGACCTGGCCCGCCCGCTCCTTGCAGCTCAGACACATAAAATGGGGATCCAGCGACAGGTGATGCGGGCCGTGGAGCAACTGAACAGCGGGGATGACGAACAGATACGCGAGGAACTCCGGGCCCTCGGGCCCTTCACCGTGGAAATGCTGACCCGCCTGCGGGCCGCTGGCAAATTATCCGATGACCATCCGGCCGGAGATATCCTGCGTGATCTCCGAAAAAACTGGCCGGATGGAGAAAAAGCCCTCGAGATCCTCGGAGATAACCCCGACACCTGGAGACGGTTTTATCGGAATGCCCGTGAAACGCTCTAAGAGAATATACCGGGCCGGACCAGGGAGGATTCGGGATCTCATATCCCGGCCTGATGACTCCGACGTTCAGTGGTCAGTTGCTGAAATACACTCACACTTAAATCCTAATCTCAATCCTAATCTCAATCCTAATCCTAATCTCAGTCCGTATATTTCACCAGTCGTCACTGCGCCGAGAACAGACAAAGGCGCTCGCCCCGCGGCCGCGGGA
>JBKHGK010000237.1:0-3517 GCA_046539705.1 Candidatus Brocadiia bacterium
TGAGCGGTTCTCCATAAATATTTGTAAGGGGCTTTGCATTCATCGGCTGAACTTTGTCGGCGTCTGATTGTTGAACCCGTTTCGCGGGATCCTTCCCGGCGACGATGGTCGTTCGGTGCAATGGGCAACAGGGTTTTCGTCAGTCGTTCTCTTTTATTCCCAGGTCCTTGATTTTTCGCCGGACGGTGTTGCGGCTCATGCCCAGTTCGTCGGCGGCGCGGGTCTGGACAAAATCATTGCTTTCGAGTACCTGTTTGAGCAATGCCTTTTCCACGCGTTGCATTATCCGTTCGTGGAGGTTGTGGCGTGTACCCGATTTTCTCAGGCTCTGAACGAGCCGGCTGATGACTTCCTCCGGTTCGCCCACGGCCCCGGCCTGTTGTTCGTTCCCCATGCTGCGCATGTTGATGGGAAGGAGGTTCATTCCGATGGTCCCGCTCTGGCTGAGGACAACCGCGCGTTCTATACAGCTTTCCAGTTCCCGCACGTTGCCCGGCCAGGGGTAGTGCATGAACGTGTCCAGGACTTCCCGGGAGATCTGCGAGACTTCTTTGTCGTACTGTTCGTTGTATTTTTCCAGAAAATGATCCACCAGGAAGGGAATATCATCCGTGCGATCACGCAGGGGGGGGATCTGAATGGGGATCACGTTAAGCCGGTAGAACAGATCCTCGCGGAACCGTCCCTCTTTCATCAGTTTTTCCAGATCTTCGTTGGTGGCGGCCACGATCCGCACGTCCACGCGGTGTGTTTTGGCCCCCCCTACCCGTTCGAATTCCTTTTCCTGCAGCACACGGAGCAGCTTCACCTGGAGCATTTCGCTGATGGTCCCGATTTCGTCCAGGAAAATCGTTCCTCCGTCCGCCAGTTCAAATCGCCCCTTCCGATCTTCGATGGCGCCGGTAAAGGCCCCTTTGACGTGGCCGAACAGTTCACTTTCGAGCAGGTTCTCGGACAGAGCGCCGCAGTTGACCTTGACGAACGGGCCGTCGGATCGTTCGCTGTTGTAGTGCAGCACGCCGGCCACCAGCTCCTTCCCGGTTCCGGTTTCCCCGCGGATCAGTACGTTGGCGTTGCTGGCGGCGACGGTGGAGGCGGTGGCGACCACGTCCTGCATGGCGCCGCTGGCCGCCACGATGTTGCCGAATTTATACTTTGACTGCAGGTCTTTGCGGAGCCGCAGGTTTTCGGCGACCAGCTCCTCGCGCTGCAGCATGACCATGCGGTTGATTTTGATCGCCTGGCTTACGAGCCCGGCTATGATCTGCAGCAGGCGCTGGTCCTTGGCGAGGGTCTCTTCATCAACAAATTCACGGTCCACGCTGATGGCTCCCACCACCTCGTTGTCGTCCACCAGTGGCACGCAGACGAATGAGATCGGCCGGTCCCCTTTGGCTCTCTTCCGGGCGCCGGTTCTGTTCAGGAAAAAGGGATCTTTACTTATATCGGGGATGGAGATCGGCTGGCCGGTTTCCACCACCCGTCCCGTCACTCCTTCTCCCACTTCATAGGTCCCTCTGTCCTTTTCTTCCTCGCTGAGGGCGTGGGCCGCGACAATTTTGAGTTTGTTACTGCCTCTCTCCCGCAGAACAAGTGTTCCCCTTTTCAGCTCCAGTTCGCGGGCCAGAATGTCCATCGTCTGCTCAAAGACTTTTTCCAGTTCCAGGGCTTTTCCAATAGTTTCGCTGATTTCACTGAGCAGGGCCATTTCGAGCTCTTCCCGCCGGGCCGGGGCGAACTCAATACCCTCATCCGAGAGCGCGAAGTGCTGCGGGATGCCTATGCTGGAATCGGACCTTCCCTCGCATTTCCGCACGACTATGGCGGGATTCCCGTCCTGGACGGTAAGTTCAAGGACGACCTGAGTTATGTGTCGCAGGTTGGCCAGGAACTGATCCGTATGTGCTTCGGTCTCCAGTATCCAGTACGCCACGGTATTCAGGTCATATAATCTCGGGCACATGTGGGCAAAGAAGTTCAGCACTTCCCGCTCGGTATTCCAGAGCTCCAGCATGCCCGTTATGCTGTCAAATATGTAAAATGGATTCGGCCCCGCCTCCTCCTCACACTGTTCGAGTGCTGTTGTGATGTGGTCGGGGTCGGGGTCCATGCATCGTCTGATTCTCGCCGCCTGTTGGTCCTCTTCCTGGCCGTCGTAGAAATCCGAAAAAACGGAGTCGTCGCTCCCCTTGCCGCCCGTGAAGCAGTCCAGCAGATAAAACTCATCGGGCAGGTCGTTCTCGTATCTGCTGAGAAGCGCATGAGGGGAACGGTTGAAGCTTATGTATATGAGAGGCCGCGATAAGTCACGGCTGGCCCGGAAAATCCCCTCCATGAGCACATCAACGGGGGCACCACTGTTCATCTCGAGCACGACGTTGTCGCCCTGGCGCAGGCCACCTATTAATTGATCGATATCCGGGATGCCGGTGCTCAGTTGTTTTTCGTCCTTGCCCATTACAGGTTCTCCTCTGCGGACACCCGGTTATCTGTTGTGCGTGATATCCCGATAGCTTTCCAGAAGCTGGAGGGTTGTGGGCCCCGGGGTGCCATCTCCGACATCCCGGCTGTCAATCCGCACCACCGGCACGATTTCGGCCGCCGTCCCGGTCAGGAAGGCCTCATCGGCCACATAGAGGTCAAACCGCGTGAGCTGTCGTTCTTCCGCCCCGATGCCGGCCTCTCTTGCAAGATCCATAACTGTCTGGCGGGTGATGCCTTCGAGTATCCCGGCCTCCGGGGGCGGGGTGACGAGTGTTCCATCGGTGACGATAAAGAGGTTATCCCCCGTGCATTCGGCCACGTATCCCTCGTTGTTGAGCATGATTGCCTCGATCACGCCCGATTGAATCCCCTCTATTTTGGCCAGTATGTTGTTCAGGTAGTTCAGGGACTTTATTTTTGGGCTCAGAGCATTATGAGCGTTTCTGACGGTGGCGACGGTGATGACCTCAAGCCCTTTCTCGTAGAACTCGGGCGGGTAGAGGGAGATCTCGTCGGTGATGATAATTACCTGGGGGTTGTCACATTTGGTGGGGTCAAGCCCCAGAGTTCCGACCCCGCGTGTGACCACCACGCGAATATACGCGTCTGACAGTTCGTTGATGTCCAGAGTTTTCTCTATGGCCTCCCGCATTTGTTCGGGGGGCATCGGGATATCGAGAGCTATGGCTTTGGCGGAATCATACAGTCTCTGAACGTGTTCCTCACACCGGAATACCTGACCTCCATACGCCCTGATCCCCTCAAATACGCCATCGCCGTAGAGAAGCCCGTGGTCGAACACCGAGATGGAGGCCTCCGATTTGTCTATGAACTCACCGTTGATGTAAACCTGTAGTGGCACGTCAAGCTCCTTCTCAAGTTTTCTGAATTGGGTTGTCCTGATGATTTCCTGTCATAAATCACTATCCTGTACGGGAATTGAGGGCGTTATCCCGTGGTTATCCGTGTGGTGCGACGTGTTAACCCGTATATTTCACGAGTCGTCAGTGCGCCAGATATGAGAACAGTCAAA
>JBKHGK010000238.1:0-3515 GCA_046539705.1 Candidatus Brocadiia bacterium
CAAGTGCAGCCGCGCAGAGTGTTTTCCACCACCCGCAGAGTCTCCAGGACGGCACCTTTGTTGACCTCAATGGCCCGGCGGGCATTGCGCGAGAGCTCATCCCGGCGATCACAATCCGGAATCAGGCTCCTCAGCACCCGCATAAGTTCCTCTTCATCATCGACCTCAATGACGGCATTTTCACGCCGGAGAACCTGCATCTCCGGTTCAAAATTGCCGGTGTGGGGCCCCACTATCACGGGGCGTCCCAGCGCCGCGGGTTCCATCATGTTCTGGCCACCACCCGGCGGATAAAGACTGCGCCCGACAAATACGCAGGTGGCCAGACCATAACAGTCCACCAGATCGCCAATGGTATCCACAAGAATTATCTCGTCCTCCTCCACCCCCCGGTCCGTCTCCTCTATCTCGGTTTTACGGGCAACCCTGAAGCCGGCTTCCTCCAGCTCTCCGGCAACCTGCGCGGCTCGTTCGATATGCCTGGGCGCCACAATCAGTCGCACATTCCCATCCTCGCCTCTCAGACGACGCCAGATGGTCGCCACAGCGACCTCCTCACCATCATGGGTGCTGCCCGCCACCAGCACAGAATCCGAGTCCCGCACCGCAAAAAGCTTTTCAAGCGTCTTCACACCTTCCTCATTCGCCCCGTCGGGCAGAGATTCGTATTTCAGGGATCCCGACACCCGGACCAGTCCCCGGTCCAGCCCGACCGAACAATAACGCCGGGCATCTTCATCGCTCCGCGCACAGCAGAACTGGACGGGATCAAGCACAGGGGGAAGCAGCCGGGCAAGGCAGCGGACGAACCGCGCGCTGCCCTCGCCAATCCGCCCGTTGATGACACCGACCGGTATGCTCTGTTCCCGACAGCCCAGAAGGAAGTTCGGCCACATTTCCTGCTCAACCAGCAGAACCAGGCTCGGCCGCACCCGCTGGAGCGCAGCATCCACACAGAAAGATATATCCAGCGGCCAGTAGATAACCCTGCAGTCCGGATACAGCTCTTCAAGACGCCGCGCCCCGGTATTCGTGCACGTTGAGAGAACAATATTCCACTCGGGATGGCGTTGCGCAAAACGTTCGACAAATGTCGATGGTATGGCTGCCTCGCCCACGCTGGCGCAGTGTATCCACAGACACGGCTCATCCCCCTCCCGCACCGGGACCACTCCGAGTCGCTGCAGGAGACCGGCGCGATACCGGGGAGCGCGGGGAATGTGGAGCAGCCACAGCGGACTGATCCAGAACAACACAACCGCATAGATGGCATCAAGCAGATGGCGAATCATCGGGCTCCATCCGGGAAGCTGAATTCTCCGAAGGGCAAGCTCACAACTGGGCGATCACAATACATGCCCCCACCACTGTGCAGCATCCCGGGCCTTAAACAACTGACAGCGGAAACAGTGCATAACGAGTGATCATTCTTCCCAACCGGGCAGATGCGGGGGCTCCACTCGCTGACCCTGCTGAATCCAGAGAAAACTCACGCGGAATCGTCCGGGCCGCTGCAGGCGCGGCGTCCCACTCATTCCTCCCCCCCGATGGCGTCCTCAATCGTGGGGTGAATGGTGATTATCTTGTTGAGCTTCGTGAGTTCAAAAAGATCCTCAATCAGCGGCTGCGGATTGACTATACGAACGAATCCCTCTGAGTCGCGCAGATCCCTGTAGACCCGCATAATCTGGCCCAGCCCGCTGGATCCCATGAACTTCACCTGGCTCAAATCAAAGACAATCCGGTTCTCTCCATTGTCCAGTATTTCATCGAGCCTCGAGTTCAGGGCATCCGCCGCGGACTCATCAATATGCCCCATAAGCCGGATGATGGTCACCCCTTCCCTGTCCTCAACTCGTATGTCCGCGGCCCGTTCTGTCTCATAATCGGATCTCATGATGCCTGTTCGCTTTGCTTTCCGGCGTACCAGGGGGCATGTTTTGTCATGGTGACCCTGTTACCTTTTTCATTGTATTCAACCGAATCCATGTAGGCTCGCATCAGCAGAAGTCCTCGTCCATAATCCGCGGTGATGTTCTCCTCATCGCGGGGATCGGGCACCGTTTCGGGATCAAAACCGTCACCTTCGTCCTTCACACTTATCTGCACCTTGTCCTCGTCCAGCACAAACTCGACGTTTACTTTCTTCGTTGTATCGAGTTGGTTCCCGTGTTTTATGGCATTTATCACCGCCTCTTCAATGGCCAGCTTCACGGCGAACAGTGCCCGTTCCCCATAGCCCCGTGCGGAAAGCGCGGGCAGGATCGTGTCCTCGACCCTGGCCACCTCGGTCGGAATGCTGGAGATGGTGATATTTTTGCGCTGGGCCTTCCGGCGAAGCAGTTCCATCGCCAGCATCAGGACATCATCCTCCGGCTCCTCCACCACATGGCCGGACATCCGGTGAACCAGATCCTCAACCGGGAGGGCGGCGTTCTGCCGCAACTCATCCTGAAGCCTATCCAGCGCCGCCTCCTTCGACCCGGCGTCGAACATCTGAATAAGTCCATCGGTGAACAGAAACAGCTTGTCACTTCTCTCAAGCTGGATGGATTCCTGCTCATAACGGGGGTCCTCAAACATTCCCACAAACAGCCCACCCGTATCAAGGGGCTCGGCCCCATCCTTTCTGAGCAGATATGGCGGACAGTGAGATGCGTTCACATACTGGAAAGTAAGCATCTCGGTATCAAGCAACCCCAGAAAGGCCGTAAGATGATGCCCGGAGAGAGTTGATTCCAGAAGCGCCTCATTGCTTTTCTCCATAATGGCCTTGGGACTCGATTCCGTCGTCGCAAAGGTGCGAAATGCCATCCTCGCCGTGGCCATGATAACCGCCGCGGGGAGGCCGTATCCGCTGACGTCGGCCACCAGAACCGCTATGGTGGTGTCGGAAAGCTTTATCACATCATAGAAATCCCCGCCCACCCGGGAACCTGTCTTACAGCGGACGTCGAACTCAACCCCTTCAAAATCGGTCAACCAGAGCGGGCGGACGCTTTCCTGGAGTTTTCTGGCAACGGCCTTATCCCGTGCCAGCACCATGGTCTGGCGCTCAAGCTGTTTGGCAAGGGCCCGTCTATCCTCGTCGGTCCCTTTTCCTTTCTGAAGCCGTTCGAATTCGCTGGGCGTGGATGCCTGCGCCTGCAACCGCTTCGACAGATAATCGATCGTATCCTTGGCGTGCCCCAGCCTCTCGTTCAACCGGTGAACATTCCCCCGCAGTTCCCGTACCTCATCCCTTAACTCTTCAAGTTCCCGTTCCTTCCTGGAGCTATCTGAATCTAACCGCACCATAAAAACTCTCTGAGCTTAAACAGGGAACCGGCCATACACCTCTCCTGCCAATTATCGGGATTAATAGCGTTTTTTGCAACCGAAAACGCATTTTGCCCACCACATCGCGTCCGCCCGGAAGAACCGGCCTCCCCACGAATGCAAGCTGACGCCCATTTCGGTATCCTGTAACCAGTGACAGAGAACGTTTGAAAACGGTTTCAGGAGCTACTGACGCT
>JBKHGK010000239.1:0-3511 GCA_046539705.1 Candidatus Brocadiia bacterium
TGAAATATGCGGGTTAAAAGGACTTTATCCGGTGCAGACTGGCCTTTCAAATGACGATTGGCGGCGCTCGGGGCATCTCTACGCTTGAGTGTTACGACTGTGTGCCGTATATTTCACGTTTCACGTCCTCGTCCTGTGCTTGTTGACACATTTACTTTCGATCCACCAGAGGAGAGCATTATGAGCAAAGCTGAACTGATAAGGGAACCGGACGCCGAACGTGAGAAACACAACTGGGGCACAATGATATGGTACTGCGGGGGAGAACGAGGCCGGTCGGAGGAGATGACCTTCGCACAATGCGAGCTCCTGCCCGACTGCAAAACGCGCGAGCATCATCACGAGGAATGCGAGGAAATCATACATGTGGTGAACGGTATCGTCAGACACCATATGGCGGGAGAACGGGATTTCCTGGAACTGTCCGACGGCGACACTCTGGTGATACCCCCGTGCAAAAAGCATCAGATCGAAAATATAGGTGATGAACAGGCCAGTATCATTATGATCTGGTCTTCCGCCAATCTGGAAATCGTTGAGGAAGAATAACTCGACACTTGCAAAGAGGCCACCGGATGAGCTCTGACCGCAGTGGACCCAATATACTTTACTTTTTCACCGATCAGCAGCGCTGGGATACGTGTGGCTGTTACGGACAATCCCTCGATGTTACCCCCAACCTCGACCGGATGGCGCAGGAGGGCACTCAGTTCGACAGGGCCTATACCTGCCAGCCCGTCTGTGGCCCCGCGCGTGCATGCATCCAAACGGGCAAATGGGCGACGGAAACCGGCTGCGTGACCAACGGCATCGCACTGCCCCGCGACCAGAAAACTATAGCCCACTGGCTCAGCGAGGCCGGCTACGACGTCGGATATGTGGGTAAATGGCACCTGGCCTCCACACGAGGAAAGTTCGATTACCGCACGGAACCGGTCCCGCTGGAACTGAGAGGCGGGTACAAGGACTACTGGGTGGGAAGCGATGTCCTCGAATACACCTCCCACTCCTACGACGGTCACATGTTCAACGCCGACAATGAAAAGGTTGAATTCCCTGAAGGACGCTACCGGGTTGACGCCGTGACCGACTGGGCGGAGGATTACATTCGCAGCCGGGACGAGGACCAGCCGTGGTTTTTGTTCCTCTCCTACATAGAACCGCACCACCAGAACGATCACGGACAGTACGAGGGACCGAAGGGCTCCAGGGAACGATTCGCCGACTACGAGGTCCCGGGAGATCTGGTCGATACGGAGGGAGATTGGCGCGAAAATTACCCGGATTATCTGGGCTGCATCAACGCGCTGGACGGAGCACTGGGGCGGCTGCAGAAAGTCCTCAACGACCTCGAGATGGATGATAATACGCTCATCATCTGGACCAGTGACCATGGTTCGCATTTCTGCACGCGGAATGGTGAGTACAAACGGGCATGCCATGATGGGTGTACCCATATACCCATGGTCATCCGCGGACCGGGATTCGAGGGTGGACAGAAGCGTCAGGAGATGGTGAACCTCATCGACACCCCGCCCACCCTTCTGAGAAGTGCGGGGCTGGACGTGCCGGAATACATGGCGGGACGGCCGCTGCAGGATCTGACGGTCAATGGGGTCGACAACTGGCGGGACGAGGTTTTCTTCCAGATATCCGAAAGCCACTGTGGGCGGGCCATCGCCACTAAAAAGTGGAAATATAGTGTTAGAGCCCCCGATGTGGGAGGCGGGGCCCCGGGGAGCGATCGCTATGTGGAGGACTTCCTCTACGACCTTGAGGAGGACCCCCACGAGCGCAACAACCTGGTGGCCGATCCACAATATGCGCGGGTCCGCGAAGATCTGCGTGAACGCCTGAAGATGCGTATGAGAGATGCCGGTGAGACAACCCCCGAAATCATCTCTGCATCGGACTCCGGTTCCGGATCATCCGCATAATACAAACTGTCAACTGCAACCAACAAGAGGATCATGCTGGGTAAAGTACAGAGCATGGGAGTGTTCGGGATAGATGCGTTCCCGGTGGAAGTCGAAGTCTACGTGGCGGGTGGCGACATGCCGAACCTGACGGTGGTGGGGCTGCCCGATGCGGCCGTGAAGGAGAGCGGTGACAGGGTAAAGGCCGCGCTGAAGAACAGCGGATTCTACTTTCCCGGCCGCAGCATCACGGTCAATCTGGCGCCGGCGGACCGGAAGAAAGAGGGGCCCGCCTTTGAACTCCCCATGGCCATCGGACTCCTGCAGGCCTTCGATGCATTTGAACCGGCCATCGATGCCCGATACGGGATCGTGGGTGAGCTGGCCCTCGACGGGCGAGTCCGCAAAGTCAACGGATGTCTGTCCATGGCCCTGCGGGCCCGTGACATGGGACTGGACGGGTTTATAGTGCCCCAGGACAACGCCCGTGAGGCGGGGGTGGTGACGGACCTGGACATCATTCCCGTCGAACATCTCACCGAGGCCGTGGATTTCCTCGCAGGACAGCGCCAGATAAAGCCCGTCCGGCTGGATGTACATAAACTTTTCCGGCACTCCGGGCAGTACGACTTCGATTTTGCCGAAGTCCGGGGACAGGAAAACGCCAAGAGAGCCCTGGAGGTTGCCGCAGCGGGGGGACACAACGTGCTGATGATTGGGCCCCCCGGAGCGGGAAAAAGCATGCTCGCCAAAAGACTCTGCAGTATAATGCCCCAGCTGCAGTTCGAGGAATCCCTGGAAACAACCCGCGTTTACAGCGTAACCGGCCAGCTGGACGAGGATAAAGCCCTCATGGCAGCCCGCCCCTTCCGGGCCCCCCACCACACGGTCAGCACGGCCGGACTGATAGGGGGCGGAACCCACCCCAAACCCGGCGAAATCAGCCTGGCGCATCATGGCGTGCTGTTTTTGGACGAACTACCGGAGTTCAGCCGCCACACGCTCGAATCACTCCGCCAGCCGCTTGAGGACGGCGAAACCACCATCTCCCGTGCCAACACCACCGTCACATACCCTTCCCGCTTCATGCTCGTCGCCGCCATGAACCCATGCCCATGCGGTTACTGGGGACATCCAAAACGAGAATGCAACTGCGGTTCCAACGCCCGCGCCCGATACCGAAACCGGGTCAGCGGCCCGCTTATGGATAGGATCGACATCCACGTGGACGTGCCACCGGTGGAATACCGGGAACTGAACGCCGACCGAAAAGGGGAAAAATCCGAGTCAATCCGCAATCGTGTGGAACAGGCGCGACAGATACAACATGAACGGTTCCAGGACGCCCCGTTTTTTAGCAATTCGCGCATGCAAACGCGGCACGTGCGCGACTGCTGCCAGACTGATGAACGGGCCGAGGCCCTGATCCGCCAGGCCATGGAATCCCTGGGCCTGTCCGCAAGAGCCTATACCAAAATTCTCAAGGTCTCCCGCACCATCGCCGACCTCGCCGGGGCCGACCAGATACAGGCTCAGCACGTCAGCGAGGCCATAAATTACCGCACCCTGGACCGAAAACAGATGGAAGGCTAAGC
>JBKHGK010000240.1:0-3501 GCA_046539705.1 Candidatus Brocadiia bacterium
GGTTTGAGGTTTGTGAAATATCCGGGTGTAACGCCGCGGACACTCAAACACCGTGTATCCCAGAGTCCACCTTCTGCATCACAGAACCTTCATCTTCATTTCTTCTCTATTCCCCTCGCTATGGTGCGGGCCGAGGCCGAATCCGTTGAACAGGGACACAGATAAAGGGTGAAGTCAAAGGGGCCGGGATACAGTTCATATTTTTCCAGCGGACCCGGGCCGCAGCTTGCCGTACCCAGCGGACGCTGCCGGTGGTCCAGATGCAGGTTGACCTCCGGCCGGGGTTCCAGATCCACGGTATGCTCAGCCACATCGAAGTCCTCCACCCGGAAACGGTGTGCGCTGAAATTGAACGTTTCACCGCCGGTCGCCAGCAGCCCCGCCCCCCGGCGATTGGTCAGCGTCACCCACCGCACGTCGCTCCGGTTTCCGTTCTCCTGGGGCATCACATAGGAGGTAAAAAGTTCGTCCAGTCCGCCACAGTAGGCACCGACCTCCGCCGCCCGTCTGCTGTCGGGATAGGACTCGCCCGGCCCGCGGCCAAACCAGCCCACGGTATCGAACTCATCGGGGAGTCGGGATTGCAGGCCAATACGTGGCAGAACGGGGAAATCGCCCTCCGGTTCTCCCTGCACCCGCAGAGCAATATGTCCGTCCGCATGCACGGTGTATGTATACACACATCGGAATGCGCGCTCGAATTTGGGGGGTGCTACTCTTGATCTCAGAACAATGCGGGCTGAATCCTTCGTTGTTTCACCTTCACAGTCCAGATTCACCGTTCTGTGCTGCATCGCGTCCAGGCCCGCACCGCGCCACTCGGCCTCAACGGGCGCATCATTATCGGTCGGCGCCCGCCAGAAATTCAACCGCGGCCCTTCGGTAACCAGCTCCAGTCCATTGTGACGCCAGTGCTCCACCCGGCCCGAAAAAGCGCTTATCTTCAGCTCCCAGTCATCCCCACGCGCTGTTACCCCGCACTCGTCCTCATCGACCTTCAGTCTCCCGGAGGACGTGCTGAGAATGCCATCTGTCGGTGGGGCCTCCCACGGCATCTCCATCTGCGCTCCGGCGACCTCATGGCCCGCTTCCGCCCATGAAGTGCCGCTGGCCAGCCGAAAACTCAGATTCAGATGGACCTCACTGCCGGGCGGCAGATCCGGTTTCTCACCAACTCCCAGCTCAACCGCGGCGGTCCCTCCGGGCCGCACTCGAGGGAGGTCCAGCCTCCCGCTCCTGACCCTTCTGCCATCCGCCGTTATCTCCCAGTAACACGAAAGATGATCCAGCGTCAAAAAATCATACCTACTGTGCAGTCTGACGCGCCCGGCTCCCGGCTCGATCGGCTCCACCCTGACCGGTTCAATCACTCTTTTGTATTCGGTCAGCCCGGGGGAAGGGGTCCGGTCGGGAAACACAAGCCCGTCAATCACGAAATTGCCGTCGTTCGGTTCGTCGCCGAAATCCCCGCCATACCCAAAGTACTCCCGTCCGTCATCGGTTTCCTTCCTGATGCCGTGATCGATCCATTCCCACACGCAGCCCCCCTGTATCCGGTTGTATCGGTGGAACTCCTCCCAGTAATCCTCGAGCGTCCCGGGCCCGTTCCCCATCGCATGCGCGTACTCACAGAAGAATATCGGTTTATCCTCCCGGCGAACCATGCCGGGCAGAGATTCCAGGGACGGATACATCTCGCTGTAGACGTCCGCAACTTCGGTTTCCCGATCCGCCTCGTAGTGGATCATCCGTGTGGGATCGATCTCCCGCGCTATTCCGGCCATCTTCCTGTGGTTGCGTCCGAACCCGGACTCGTTCCCCAGCGACCACATCAGCACGGATGGGCGGTTTTTGTCCCGCTCCACCAGTCGCTCCATCCTGTCAACGTAGGCCTCTTCCCACTCCGGATCCCGACTCAGACGACTGATATCACCGACCGGGCCGAAACCATGGGTTTCCAGGTCCGTCTCGTCGATCACATACAGACCGTATTCATCACAGAGCTGGAGGAAGCGCGGGTCGTTCGGATAATGCGCCGTACGCACGCAGTTGATGTTATGACGCTTCATCAGAATTACATCATGGACCATTGAGCCGTATGAGACCGCTTTGCCGAGATCCGGATCATGGTCATGTCGATTCACGCCTTTCAGGGTCACGGGAACACCGTTGACGGTGAAATTGTCGTCGTTCCACTCGATTTCCCGGAAACCCACCCTGTCCGGAATAACCTCCAGAGCCGATCCGTCCGGCCGTTCAAGACTCAGAAGGAGACGATAGAGATTCGGTTCCTCGGCCGACCATTTCCGAACTTCCGGAATCCTATCGGCCAGGCGCAGCTCGGTGTTCCCGGATCCGGTCGGATCGAATTCCTCGCTTATCCGCTCGGTGACCAGATCGTGGTTCTCATCGATGAGCTGGGCTCTCACACGAACTCCCTCATCCCGCGTGCTTTTCCCTTCAACATCACAGGCGATCTCCAGCTCTCCAGCCTCATACCCGTCATCCAGCCCCGCCTGAACGGAGAAATCGCCGATGTGAACCGGGGGACGGGCAAGCATGTAGACGTCGCGGAAAATCCCGCTGAGCCACCAGTGATCCTGGCATTCCAGATAACTTCCGTCGGACCACTTGAACACCTGCACCCCGATGATATTCCTGCCCTCCTGGAGACAATCACTGATCTCAAACTCCGCCGGCAGCCGGCTCCCCTTGCTGAAACCGACCTCCCGGCCATTCACGAACAGATAAAAAGCACTGTCCACCCCCTCAAAACGCAGGAAAACATTCATATCCTCCCATTCGGGCGGCAGATGAACCTCGCGCCGGTAGGTCCCGACCGGGTTTTCACTCGGCACGTGCGGAGGATCCACCGGAAAAGGATACGGGCAATTTGTGTAATGAGGCCGGTCGTAACCCTCCATCTGCCAGCTGCAAGGCACCCGTATATCATCCCACCCTTCCGCGTCGTAATCATGATCGGTGAATCCCTCCGGGCGCTGCGCGGGGTAGTTCACATAATTGAACTTCCAGCTCCCGTTCAGCAACTTGAACCTGTCCGACGCTCCCCGCTGGCCGCTGAGGGCGGTCTCCCGAGAACCGTGAGGCACAAAATACGCCCGTGGTCGTCCTCGTCCACGCCCGACAACACAGTTGTTTTCCCAGTCCTTCAGCATAATTCGTCCTTTTCGCTGGTGACAAATCTGGACCGATACCCGGCCCCTGGATTTTCATATACTTTATGTTCCCCCTTCTCAGCATTTATAAGTTCGATAAGCCGAGAGGGGTAACCGACAGCCGTCGACACAACAGGAGTGGACTAAAACACCTTACAGGCAAAGATAATGATGTCAAGCTAACCCGCTCTCAGACGTTCATATCTCTCGCACTCCACACTTCCGATGAGTTGACGCCCCCCACATTTGCACTTACCCTCAGTAGCCGCGGGCCAGGCACAGGGAATAAGGGCTTGCCTGTTATCCTGTGTGAGCGAACCACTAA
>JBKHGK010000241.1:0-3458 GCA_046539705.1 Candidatus Brocadiia bacterium
CTACAAGAACAGCCAGCAGTTGGGATATCCCACGGCCGCGGGGCACCCGCCTTTGACTGTTCTCATATCTGGCGCACTGACGACTCGTGAAATATACGGGCTAAAAAAGGGGGGGGAATCGCAATCACCCCTCAAATGTGATGACGGTATAACGATGAAAGAACCTGAACCGCAAAGGTCCCGGTTTCTCTTCTTATTTTTTCTCTTCTCCTCTGACGTTATAATATGTCGATCCAACGGGACAAACCTAATTTGGCGAGGCCAGGATGGAACAATCACCGGATAACAGCGAATCCCAGAATGATGCTGGAGAACAGCACGGCGTGGCGTACCGCATCATCCGGGGGATGTTCATCGTCATCTTCTTCTGGCTGTTCTGGAAGTTCGGGGGCGTGGTGCTCAATGCCGTGATCGGACGGGTTTACGGGGCGGGGGTCGAATCGGACGCCTACTTTTTTGCCGTCCAATCTGTGGTGTATCTATTGCTGTTCTCACGCATGATGAACGTCCTCGTGCCCTCTTTTACCCCCATTTTTATCGATCAAAAAAACGAGGGTGGGGACGATGCGGCGTGGGATTTCGCCAGCACCGTGCTCAACCTGTTGATCCTGGGCATTGCCGCCCTGATGATCATCTTCTACGTGTATGCCGAGCCCATAACCGATACGCTGGTCCGGGGGTTCGGTGACGAGGCGCGGGCCGCCGGTATAAGGCTCCTGCGGTGGATTCTGCCCGGAGCGGCTCTAATGCTCCTGTATCTGCCGCTGAGGGCCCTGTTGAACAGCTATAAGGTCTTCAGCTACCCGTCCGCCGCGGAGGCCGCTCAGAAACTCGTATGGGCGGTGGGACTCTACGTCACATATCGCTACCTCCACCTGGGTGTCCTGGCGATCGCTGCCGGGTTCGTGGTGGGCAGTATTGGCATGGTGGGTATAACCGCTTTTGGACTCCGGGGGAAATTGCGTTTGTACCGGCCCCATCTGCCAGCCATGCGCACCAGGAGGCTGCTCAAAGAACTCGTGATAACGGCCGGATTTGTCGTCGGAACCATAATCACCGTCAGGTTGGTGGATGGTGCGCTGGCGGCGGATATGGAGTATCGCGATATCATCCACCTCTCCACCGTGCTTCTGGCCGTGGTCTTATACACCGGCCAGCTCTGGTGGCGTGCCCGGGATCGGGGGGGGATTATGGCGCGGTTTGCCGTTCTGGCTGTCCCCCTGATTATCAGCACCGTATTCTCCGCCTACCGTGACGTGGTCACCCACTATTTTCAGTCCTTCACCGCGCGGGGGGTTTTCAGTGACATCGAGTTTGCCCGCCGCATCGCCTTCATCCCCAGCACGCTCGTGGCCTACGCGCTCTCGGTGGCCATGTTCCCCTATCTGTGTGAACTCGCCAGCCGGGAGGACCACACCGTTCTGGGCAACATCATGTCCAAAGCCATCCGGATGCTGGCGCTCGGTTTTATACCACTTTCGGTGATGACCATTATCCTGGCCGGACCGGTCTCCCGCCTGGTGCTGGACCGTGGTAACTGGGCCCAGATACACCTCTATTACACAGCTCTTGCGCTTTCCCTTCTGGCCATCGGGCTGGTGGTTTATGCCTGGGAATACGTGATAATGCAGGGCTATTACAGCCTGCAGCGTATGTGGGCGCCGGCGATCATGGGGATTATCGCAAGTATCTTTCAGTTTGCCTTTCTGGCGGTGCCGATCTATGTGCTGGATCTGAATTATCCCGTGCAGATATTCTTCCTGGCGGCCCTTGCGTTTCCGATTTCCCGGTATTTCAAAAATTTCTTCCTGCTGTTCTGGCTCCGGCGCGATCTACCCCTTCTGCCCGCGCGATCCACGGTGATCTTTTTCACGAAGCTCACCGTGGTAACCGCCCTCATGGGGGGGGCAACCTGGGCCGGACACCGGTGGGTGCAGCAAAAACTGCCCTTCCAGCCCTATCGGGAGCACAAAGTGGTGGTGGATAACTTCGAGACCGGCCCCGATACGTGGTTCTCCCTCAATGCCAGCGAAATAGAAATCACACGAGCCCCGGACAAAGCAGAGACTCTGGCCCTCGGGGCCTCCTATTACCGACACGATGGCAGCGGGCCGGAAATATACCGCAGGCTTGACGGCGTGGAAATGGACGACTCCATGCGGGTCGAATGCAGAGTCTGGTCGGAAAAGGAATCGGGGAAACTTGTGGTGAAGGCCGAAAAAAAGGATGGTGATATGATGCCGGTCGGCGAGGTCGAACTGCCAGCCGGAAGATGGACTACCTTGCGTTCCCGGGATTTCGACGGTGAGGACATCGTGGCCCTTCACTGGCGGGAGGAGGATTCACCGGATACCTCCAACGTCTTATATGTGGATGATTTCAGGCTGCTGGATGCTGATACGGACGAGGTGGCGCTGGTGGAGAATTTTGAAAACAACGGGTGGGCGCCCCAGAATGCCGTCAGAGTCACCAACACTCGCCCGCCCGACAAATCCCCTGACTATGCGCTGCGGGTGGATGGCGCAGAGACGGTGGAAAAAGGCCTCGACGGGTACGATATGACGGAAACGTCATTGTTCCGATGCCGCATGTACAATCCCACCGAACAGGAGGGCACCGCCACAGTCCGTCTTGTTGGTGCGGAAGTCCAGGACGAGAAACAGATCGATCTGCGTGCCGGGGGCTGGACGAGAGTGGAAATGCCGGCCGGAGAACTTGAGGGGAAAGGCCAGCGGAACGATTTTGAGGGGCTGCGCAGAATGGAGGTAACGACGGATCTTGATGAGGCGTATGTTGACGACGCGACCTTCCGCCGGCCGGCCCGGCGAATGTACGAGCTGGTCAAGCTGGTCCACTGCGTCATACCAACCCTGGCGGGTCTGATCGTCGGCGCCATACTGATCCCGTTGCTCCGTTTTGAAGAACTGAACGATGTGATCCGGTGGATAAAAAACAAGGGGTGGCAGAGGGATGAGGCGGACGCGGAGGACCTGGAGGCCTTCAAAGAGTAGTGAGAGCGGGGATAGAAGAATGTGAGAAATGAACGATGAATGAGGGCCAGTTAGACCGCCTATTTCATGAATTCCGAAGTGATATTCCTATACCCCATGTCTGACTCTGGCCTTACTACGTATTGTGTCATGATGATTTGTACACACCCTGTACTGAGCGAGTTTGCAAACAAACGGCAGTTGCGATATCCCGCTCATGAGCGGGACACCCGCCTTTGCCTTCCGCGCATATCCGGTGCTGAGAGTGCTTGAAATATGCGGCTTAAGAGCCCGACAGGGCGATTCAAACCATGGCCCGGTGCGACTGAACAGGAGCGCCGGGGTCTATAGGGGCTCCACACCAAAACAGAGCCTCCGACAGGAGGCGATTCAAAGGGACAATTACAGTTGATTCGCCCCCGTTGGGGGCTCTCGGTTTTGTTTTGGGATCTTTATCCCCGCCCTCTC
>JBKHGK010000242.1:0-3435 GCA_046539705.1 Candidatus Brocadiia bacterium
GGGGTATCCCGCTCATGAGCGGGGCACCCGCCTTTGACTGTTCTCATATCTGGCGTACTGGCGACTCGTGAAATATACGGGCTATATGGTCGTGACTTCCGTCAGCAGAGTGGCGTATGTGTGGAACATCGCCACCACAATGAAGCCTACAATCACGGCCAGAATAACGATGATGGTGGGTTGGACGAGTTTTCCCATTGTTTCCAGTTCGTTGGCCAGTCTTTGCTCATAGATCGTGGCGATACGACCGAACACGTGGTCGAGTTCACCGGTTTCCTCCCCCACTTCCATCATGTCGTATGCCAGCGGGGGGAAGATCTTTTCCTTTTCCAGCGGTGGAACGATGCGCTGTCCCTCTCTTACTGCTTCCTCGGTACGATCCACTGCCAGCCGGACGACCTCATTATTTGTGGTTTCGCGGGTGGCCTGGAGAGCTTCGGGGAGCGGGACGCCCGCGTGGATCATCGTTGAGAACACCCGGCTGAAGTTGGCCACCAGACTTTTTTTAACAAAACGCTGGACGAACGGCAGGCGGATCAGCAGTCTATCCCGGACCAGCCGAAAGGCCGAGAACTGACTGCCAACCAGGTAGATTATCGTCAGCACGACCACAACCGATGCGCCGCTGACCCAGAATCCCCCGTCCCGGATCGTGTCTCCGGCATCGAGCAGGAGCTGCATGGTCCAGGGTATCCCTCCGCCCAGTTCTTCCAGCAGTGGTCGGAAGGTTGATACAGTGTAGCTGAAGGCAAAACCGATAACGCCCATCGCCACCAGAATGATGATCGCCGGGTACATGAGGATGTTGAGCAGACGGTGACGTGTTTCCATGATTCGTTCGCCCCGGTCCGCCACTCGCCTGACCGCGTCCGCAAGTGTCCCGCTGCGTTCGCCGGCCCGGAAGATACTCACGAACAGATTGCCAAATTCTCCTGAATATACTGCCGCCGCCTCGGTGAAGGATGCACCGCTCTCGATTCGGTCGGCCATGTCGTGTACCATTTTCCCGAGCCTGTAATTGGCAGCACGGTCCGCCAGGGTTCTCATGGCCGGCACCAGGGCAAGGCCCGCGTCCAGCAGAAGGGCCAGTTCTTCGCAGAACGTCGTTATGTCCCGGATGCTTGTGTGGCCGAATAGTGAGCCGATGGGGGATCTCAGTACTGATCCGTGCTTTTCCCTCCCACCCTTTTGCGAGCGACCCCGTCGTTTTTGGGTGTCCGATTCTTTTTCCCCCTTGAGCCTATTCTCCAGTTGTTCTTTAAGTGAGTGCCGGAGGGATTCATCGAGTCTCTCGGGCTGTTGTTCTTCGTTATCAGGCATATTAATCTCCCTTGGTCTCCGTTATCGGTCGATATTGCACGCTGGTTCGTGTGACCCGTGCCACCTCTTCCAGGGTGGTAATTCCCATCCGGACTTTGTTCATTCCCGCCTCCTGGAGGGTTAGCATCCCCTCCTCACGGCTTATGTCCACGATCTCGGAGCGGTCGGCATCGGAGAGAACGAGATGTCTGATCTCGGGGCCGAGCTGCAGAACCTCGAAAATACCGGTGCGTCCTATATAACCGGTCTGGAAGCATTCATCGCAGCCGTCGGCCCGGTAGAAGGTGATATTTGATCTCTGTTCTTCAGAGACCTGCATGCTCTGAATCAGCGCTTCCTCCGGTTCGTGAGGTTCGCGGCAGTGCGGGCAGATCTTTCGTACCAGCCGCTGGGCGATGACGGTCGTGACGGAATTGGCCACCAGGAAGTTGGGCACACCCAGGTGCTGGAGAGTGATCAGAGCTCCGGCTGCGTCATTCGTGTGCATCGTGCTGAGAAGGAGATGCCCGGTTCGTGCCGCACCGACGGCGACATTGGCCGTCTCGGAATCGCGTATCTCGCCCACCATCATCACATTGGCGTCCTGTCGCACCACCGAGCGGAGCATATCGGGAAAGTTCCTCTCAATCCGCCTGTCCACCTGCACCTGATTAATCCCGGGAAGCTGATACTCGACAGGGTCCTCGATGGTTACGACGTTTTGAGTGAGGATGTCCACTTCACTCAGCAGCGCATACAGAGTCGTGGTTTTGCCCGATCCGATGGGGCCGGTGGCCAGGATCATGCCGTAGGGTTCATCAATGGCCTGATTGAGAATCCCGAGCTGGTCCTCCTCCAGTCCGAGCTCCCGCAGTCCCCTGAACAGGTCCTCCGGGTTCAGGAGTCTCAGGACGAGTTTTTCCCCGAGCACCGTGGGAAGGGTTGCCACTCTGATATCATATTCTCGCTCACGGGCATCGATGGTGAAATGCCCGTCCTGGGGCCGGCGCCGTTCGGTAATATCCATATCCGCCAGCACTTTCACCCGGGATATTACCTCATTGTGCAGATTTTCCGGCAGGTTCATGATATCATAGAGCAACCCGTCGATGCGGTAGCGGACCCGGAGGGATTCGGCCTGGGGTTCCAGGTGTATGTCGGTTGCACGGGAATTGACAGCTCCCTCCACTATTGAGGCCACCAGGCTTATCACCCCGGCATCTTCCGCCAGGGACACCACTTCCTGTTCGGCGGGGCTGACCTTCTGAAGTCGGCGTTTCAGCCGTTCCAGTGCGCCGATATCCTCCTCGGGCTCTTCCGGGGTTCGGGCATATTCCCGGTCTATGGCATCCAGAATGTCCTGTTCAAACGCCAGCACCGGGCTGATGTCCATGTCCACGAGCATACGAAAGGATTCCCGGCATGCCATGTCCTGTGGGTTGGCCATTGCCACCCGGACGGTATCATCCTGTCGGGTTATAGGAATCATGAGGTTTTCCCGGGCCAGGTGTTCGGGCAGGAGCTGGATCGCCTCCGGTTCAACCTCCGCCTCATTGAGGTCGATCCATTCCAGTTCCAGCTGTTCTGAAAGAGCCTCGCCGAGCAGTTCTTTGTCCACCACACTCTCATCCACCAGAGTTTGCAGCATGGTGCGGCCGGTTTTTTTCGCCTTTTCGAGTGCTTCCTGGCATTCATCCTCGGTCACCACACCCGTGCGGGTGCAGGCTTTTTTGAGTGCTTCTTCGCCCAGAGAGGAGACCAGTCGCTGGCCTCCGAACTTGCGAGCATCGGCGATCTGTTTTGGAGAGACCAGCCCCCTGTTGACCAGTATGCGCCAGAAGGACTGTCCGGTTCGCTCCTGCTGGGCCAGTGCCTCGTCGAACTGTTGTTCGTCGATATGGCCATTGTTCACAAGGTGACGTCCGAGACGGGCGTCAAAGGCTTCGCCGGTCCGTTCGGCTTCCTCCAGCTCTTCCTCGCTTAGCCATCCCCCTTCCAGCAACTGATCTTTCACCCGCTTCCCACCTTCATCCGTCTCATCCCCGGCCGGGCCATGCAGGAATTGCCATATATTCTGGAACATCTCGCGGTCAACGTCCTGCCTGAGGATGTCCATCAGTTTCCGGCCGGTACGTC
>JBKHGK010000243.1:0-3383 GCA_046539705.1 Candidatus Brocadiia bacterium
GGGCGATCAGGGAAGCAGATATTCCGACTGAACAAATGAGCGCGGCATGTGACTAACATATTCGTTCACCTACTCAACAGGTCTTTCTACTATGAAATGGAAAAACTTCGCCCTGACGCTCCTGACGTGCTTCTTTGTCGCTGTGCCGCTTCATGCCCAGGACATATCCGGGCCCATTGCGGGGAATGAAGATGGCGAGGACAGGGTTGAAATAGAGCTGTCACTCCAGCAGGAGGAGCAGGTGCCGGGGGAACCGGTCATGGTCCTGGCCCGTTTCACCGTCCCCGAGGAATGGTACGTTTTTGCGGATTCGGTGGCCATTGAGCGGGCTGAAGAGGTTGATTGGCTCGAGCCACAGGACAGTTATACGCCGGAGCCGAAGGAGAAATATGACGAGCTGCTCGAGCAGGAAGTGCGATATCATGAGGGGACATTTACCATCCGGCGGATCTTCCGGCTGACCGAGGGGCTGCCGGATGGCCAACGGGAGGTCAATTTTGACGTCTCCTACCAGGCCTGTTCCCCGGACGTATGTTACCCGCCGGATACCCGCAGCATGCAGGCCGATCTGGATGTTCTGCCGGAGGAGGCCGGCCCCGTTTCGGTTGAGATCCCGGAGGAATCAGACCGAGAACCGGTGGAGAGCCAGTCTCTCACCCAGAAGCTGCAACAGGGCGACATACTGGTCGGCATCCTGATGGCGTTTGCCACCGGGCTCGCACTGTCCCTGACCCCGTGCGTGTATCCGATGATACCGATAACCATAAGCGTAATCGGAGCCACCGGCGATGAAGGTCGATGGAGTGGTTTCGGCCGTTCGCTCCTGTATGTCCTGGGGATTTCCCTAACGTATGCGATTCTCGGCGTGGTAGCCGCCACCACGGGCAGAGCATTCGGAACAATGCTTCAGCATCCGGCACTCTACGTTGCTCTGGCCCTCCTGTTTGTGGTGCTCGCCGGGGCCATGTTCGATTTCTACTCCATCGATCTGCTGGGATCCACAGCTGGCAAGCTGCAGCAAAAAGTGCGCGGCCGGGCGGGAATGATGGGCATTGTCGTGCTCGGTGTCTTGAGTGGTATCGCTCTCACGCCCTGCAGCGCCCCGGTCATTATTGCGGCAATGGGGTATGTGCTCGAAAGCGGCAATCTCTTTTTGGGGTTCGTCATCTTCTTTGCGATCGCCTGGGGTATGGGAACGCCGCTGGTGGTGCTGGGGACATTCAGCGGCATGCTGGAATCTCTGCCCAAATCCGGAGGCTGGCAGAACCTCGTAAAGCAGATATTCGGTTTCGGCCTGCTCGGTGGGGCGCTCTACTACCTGAGACAGAGCGGCCTGCTCGGCGATTTCTGGTTCACCATGACCCTGGGGGCGCTTCTGCTGGTAATCAGCGTGTTCGTAGGGGCATTTGACAGTTTACAACCACAGAGCGACACCCGGGAAAGAACGAGAAAGTCAGTGGGATTGATCCTGCTCCTTGCCTCCGTCATTGTGCTGGGGGGACCTTTCCTGGATGGGCCGGGGGAACCAGCCGACGGGGTGAAGTGGCTGAGCTCCGCCGCTCGCGCCCGGAAACGAGCTGAGGAGGAAGAACGACCGGTGATGATCTACTTCACGCAGGACTTCTGCCCATCCTGTCGAAAACTGGAACGGGACACTTTTTCCGACCCGCGGGTGAACGATCTGAGCGAACAAATGATCACCCTGAAAGTGGACGGCACAAATCCTGAAACCTCCGGGGGCAAAGAGGAACTGGACCGTTACGATGTCCTCGGATTCCCCACAATCGTGTTTGCCGGCCCGGATGGAAACGCCATGGAACAACCGCGAATCACAGGATATGTCGGGCCGGCGGAGCTTAAAGATGCTATGGAAAGGGTTATCCAGGAGACCGGAACACAATAGCATTTGCAATTCAGGTCGCAAAGTGGCATTGTACCATTGCTCTTTTTCTGAGCACATGCAGAAAATGTCAACCAGATATAAAGGAGATCACGATGATTGACCGGGAAGAAATCGCCAGTGTGCTGGAAAATGACATTCGCCCATCGCTTCAGTCGCATGGCGGTGATTGCGAACTCGTGGACGTGACCGATGAGGGAACGGTGAAAGTGGCACTCCAGGGGGCGTGCCGGGGATGCCCGATGGCTCAGATGACAATACGCCGGGGCGTTGAAAGCAAGCTAAAGGAGGCCATCCCCGAGGTTAAAGAGGTCGTTTCGGTGGAACCGGGAGAGGACGCACAGGAATAAACCCGACACGGATTTCACGGAACCTTACCCGTGAAGGACCTGTCATGAAAATATTCATGCATACCGACCTTGAAGGCGCCGCCAGGGTCTGCCGCTGGTTTCAGACGAGGGCCTCCGAGAACTGCCCGGAACAGAAACATGAGGCCATGGAATACCTCACCGGAGAGGTAAATGCAACGGTGGAGGGAATACTGGAGGCGGAACCGGAAGCAGAGGTAATTATCTGGGACGGACACGGCAGCGGAGGCCTGATACCGCAGGATCTGCACAGGGAGGCCAAGCTTCTGAACCGCGCTCCCATCGACCCGCCTTACACACTCGACGAGACGTATGATGCGATGTTTTTTGTCGGACAGCACGCAATGGCAGGGACTGAGGATGCCAACCTGTGTCATACCTATTCATCCACACATATCACCCATTTCAGACTGAATGGCACGTTCGTGGGAGAATTCGGCGCGCGGTCCGTGCTGGCCGGATCTTTCGGTATACCGACCGTGTTTATATCCGGTGATGACAGAGCCGTGGCAGAGGCGAGGGAATTATGCCCGTCGATCCACGGGGCGGTTGTGAAATGGAGCCATGGAGAAGAGCTGGCAGTCCACCTGTCCCACATCGCCGCAAAGGATAAGGTGAAAAAGATTGCCTCCCGTGCCGTGCGACATGTGGATTCCATACAGCCAATCACGATGGATCCACCGTATGAGCTGGAAATTAGGGTGAAGGAAGGGCACGGTATTGGAGATCATCTGGAACAGGGCGCCAAACGCGTGGACGAACGAACGGTTCTGTACCGGAGCGATGATATCTGCGATCTCCCGGTATGAGTGAAACAGCGGAACGGGAAAAGAACAGATCGTTCAACAAAGAGCCTCCGACAGGAAGCGACTCATTGGGACAATGAAAGTTTTTTCGGAGCTATCCTGGCCTGCTGACGACCGGAGATAACCATGCATGCGAGCTGTCCGACGGGGCGCGCTCAACGATCACGATCCGCTTGGGGCGCACATCCAGTAAGTGTTGGGTCGCACGGCGAAGAACCCTGCTGACGAATGTGGTTCACTGAACACTTCCAGGACACACTGATCTCCAACAATCGCTTCCAGCCGTACTTTCCCCTCATCACCGATCAC
>JBKHGK010000244.1:0-3367 GCA_046539705.1 Candidatus Brocadiia bacterium
AGTATGAGGCCGTCCCTTCAGGACTAAAATACAGCTTACACCCGGCTGCTCAGGTGCTGTCCAATTCCTTCCCCACTGCTCTCAATACCCTTTCGTCCTCCGGATCTATGGAGCCGTCGGGCAGAGGTCCGGTATTCAGCAGAAGATTGCAGTTCCGCGAGCGCGCATCCGCAAGGGTTTCAAGGACCTCGTCCTTCGTCATGTGTTCCCCCTTTTTCTTCTTCATATAGCCCCATGAGCCGGGACACATTGTGGTGCATATTTCCACGGGTTTATCCTCGCTCTTCACGGCATCGTGTTCGGGAGCCTTGAAATCCTCGGTTCCCAGCAACCCCTGTTTGTAGGAGACCAGCACCTGGGGCTGGAGCCCATGGATTCTGTCGTACAGTTCCTGGCAGCGGAACCGCGAGTAGTCGCCGGACATCGGGGTGGCTATACCGTCCAGCCAGATGCCGGCAACCGGATGGTACTGTGTGAGAAGCTCCTCGATCTGGGCGTCCATGAATTCCAGATATTTGTCCAGATCGTGCCTGTCTCCACAGGCATATCGGGGTTCGGGTTCATCGTACTCCGGCCGTGCCGATCCTCCCCATTCGTCGTTGTTGGGCGCGTGTGGATGTCGCCAGTCCCGGCCATGGCTGTAGTAACAGAAGAAACCCAGTCCCTTTTCATCACAGGCCTCGCACAGTTCACCGACCAGATCCCGGCCCGCGGGCGCATTGAGGCTGTTGAAGTCCGTCTGCTCCGTGCGGAACAGGCAGAAGCCATCGTGATGGCGGGTGGTGATATTCACGTACTTCATCCCGGCATCAAGGGCCAGATCCGTTATGTAGTCGGCGTCAAAATTCTCGGCGGTGAACCGGCCCATGAGTTTTTCATATTCATCGACATGGATTTTTTCGCGGAGCTGGACCCATTCGTGGCGCCCCAGCAGCGAGTACAGCCCGTAGTGCAGGAAAAGCCCATATTCGGCCTCCCGGAACCACTGGAGAGCTGCGGCCCGCGGATCATCTTTATAGAGGCTGGCATACTCGTTCAGATAGGCCGGAACGTCAGACATTTAATGTTTCACCTTTCATCCCGCTTCAGTTCGAGCCAATCGATCTCAGCCTCTGTCAGTTCGACCTGAGCGGCCCTGATGTTGGATTCCATTTCCTCGCGTTTTTCCACCCCCATGAGGGCGAATATGTTCAGGTCCACGTTCATGACGTAGGCGGTGGCGAGCTGGGGAACGGACAGGTTCTTTTCCTCGGCCAGTTTTTCCGCACGCGCGAGCCTCTGGACGTTTATATCGTGGCAGTAGGCCTTCTGGCAGGCGTCATCCAGGTTCTTTTTCTGCTCCTCATAATTGTCGCTGGTTATCCGGCCGCTGAAGAATCCCCTGGCGAGGCTGGAATACGCGAATACGGGCATATCCGTGCGGCGATACCAGTCCCTTGCCCCTTTCTCTTCGGGACCGCTTATGCCCACACACCCGGGTCCCCAGGGGTTCTCAACCTGGACGGCCAGGCTGAAATGCGGGCTGCTGGCCGCAAAGCCCTGCAGGCCGTGTGATTCGGCGTATTCGTTGGCTTCTTCAATGCGTTCATGGCTCCAGTTCGATGCGCCCGCGGCTCCGATCAGGCCATCTTCAATGTGCTGGTTGAACTGTTCCACGATCGGTGCAACCTCCACCTCGGGATTGTCCCGGTGGAGCATATACATATCGATGTAACCGGTCCGCAGCCGGGCGAGCGAATCGTGCAGATCAGCCGTGAAATCATACGGAGTGACCTTCTCCCGGTCCGCGTTGGGGTGGCACCCTTTGGAGATGATCACCATATCATCCCGGTTGCCGCGTTGTTCCATCCACTGGCCGATGGCCCGTTCACTGTTTCCTCCGGCGTAAACCAGGGCGGTGTCCACGGTATTGCAACCCAGTTCCGCGGCCATGTCGAGCAGATCGAAGCTCCGTTCCCGGTCATCGGTACTGACGATCATCGTTCCCAGAATGATCCGGGAAACGGGTTGATCGATTCCATCCACCTGTCCGTAGGGCATTTTCGTGTCCATGCTCATGCATCGGGCTCCATTTATTCAAAAGGATACTCAAGTCCCCATTCTTCCCTCAGAGAATCCATGGTTCCGGCGATTCTCAGGGTTTCATCCAGGGGCATAATCTCATGTTCGGTTTTTCCATTGCGAAGGCAGTTCATCACTTCTGCTGCCTCGTAATTCATGCCGTTGCCCTGGAGTGGAAAGTCCAGTGTCTCGGGATCCGAATCACCCTTCTCCACGGTCATGGAAGTGGGAATCCACCAGGGGCTGTGAATCGTTATGCGTCCGTCGGTACCGTTGATCACCGCCTCCATGGGGGTCCCCGTCCGGACCGCCGAGCTGCAGACTGCAATCTGTCCGTCATCATGCTTCAAAACCCATCCCGCTTCCTCATCCACCCCGGTTTCTCCGATATGAGCAAGACCCGCCAGGTCAGTCGGATCGCCGAAGATCATCGAGGAGAGGGCACAGCAGTAGATGCCGACGTCCAGCAGGGAACCGCCGGCAAGATCGGGATTCAGAAGACGGCTTTCGGGTTCCCAGCCGATGCGGAATCCAAAATCGACCTGCAGCATCCGGGGCTCTCCGATATCTCCGTTTGCCAGGATGCTGCGGACCTCGTCCATGAGGGGGAAAAAACGGGTCCACATGGCCTCCATGCAGAACAGATCCCTCTCCCTGGCGCACTGCACCATTTCCTCGGCCTGAGCGGCGTTGACCGCGAATGGCTTTTCACACAGAACCGGTTTTCCCGCCCTCAAACACAACAGGGTGTTGTCGTGATGGAAGGGATGGGGGGTGGCAATATAGATGATGTCGGTGCTGGAGCTCTGGGCGAGTTCCCGATAGGAACCGAATCTCTCCGGCGCATCGTATTCATCTCCAAACTCATCGGCACGATCCTGACTCCGGCTCCCAACCGCCTGCAGAGTGGCGTCCGGCAGTTCCTGAAGGCCGGTGGCGAATTTGCTCGCAATGCTTCCGGTCCCAATTATAGCCCAGCGTATAGTCTCGCTCATCTGATCTCTCCGTAGTGACGTGACTGTGAGTGGAAAGTCTGTGGAATAATGGAAGAGTGTGCCGAAACGATGCCGTTATGTCAAGTAAGAGTGCCGTCGACGGGGGCATGTCCGTTATGTGTTTCCGTCCGTCAGGCAGGCATCACGTGTTCCTCTCCTGCATCACAGGGACGCAGGCTAAGCCCCGGATTTTGCTCGGCGTCACTTACAAGCGAACCCATTGTCCTCATTTTAATCCGCGTATTTCACAAACCTGAAACGTTAATTATTCTAAAAGCAACTTCAGCAAACGTGAATCGCAAAGTCACAGA
>JBKHGK010000245.1:0-3341 GCA_046539705.1 Candidatus Brocadiia bacterium
AGCTGGCCGGCGATGCTGACTCTTCGCCGAATTCCCCCTTCCGCCGCCGGAAACGGAATGAATCTCTGCCGTGGGACCACATCAGAGAGGGTCCCGATAAAAGCGTGCTGAAAAAACAACTGCGGCGGGCGGAGGATGAGGCGCAGTCCCCGGTTCGCAAAAACCATCAGGAAGGGACACCATAGGTCTGCCTTCGCTATTGCGATTTTCATGCTGATTGTGCATTATATATTAGATTGATCTGAGACTTTATCCGTGGAGGTATGTGTCATGAGAAGTATCCAGTATATTCTCGGGGGAAGACCAAAATGTTTTGCCGATTGTGTTGATTACGCCAAGAATCACGAAATCAACAACGTGACTCTCGCGTTGAAGGAACGGACGGATTACAGCGAGGATGCGCTGGTCGACCGGCTGATAGGGGTCTACATGTGGGATTTCGATGACAGGGTGGTGACCTACGAAGAAACCTACGGGGGCATCGTTGAACCTGAAGATGAGGAAAGGGAGGCGCTGAGCCGGGACAACGCCAACCATCGGCTGGAAAGGAGACTCAGAGATTTTGATGAATGGGGCATAGAAGTGGAAAACGATCATCTGAGATTTTGAAACCGGCACGCCGGCGGAAAACCCCACAGAGCCGCTGAAAGGGGCGATTCAGGGAGGGCAGTGACTGTGCGATTCATGTTTGCTGAAGTTGCTTTTAGAATAATTAACGCTTGAGCTCTGTGAAACAGGCGGGATCGATCAGCGGAACGTATCCACGATGCTTCGCGCCCGCATCTTTCGTTCAAGCTCGTCCGCCGACATATCATCCTCCGGCTCGATCTGTACCGTTTTTTCCCGCCACGGGGGCAGACAGAAGAAGTTGTCCGAACACCCGAGCGCCGTATCTTCGGCCACCAGATGCGTCCAGAGTGCGGGCCTCTCCGTGTGGATGGTGGCCAGCAGATCTTCGCCCTCCTGTCGGACGTCGGCCTTCAGCCCTGCAGGGGGCAGGGTCATTCTTTTTGGATGAGTGAAAGTGACGAGGTTTCTGGACAGCATCTCACCCTCCTCCGCGGCCTCCAGCCATACAAGCAGATCGTTTTGGCCGCGGGACTCGCGGAGGTCCGAGAGTTGCAGCGTGCTGACGTGAGATGAGCCGTTGGCCTGTGCGCATACCGATTCCCCGCTCTGCCGCAGTATCTCACCGCTGCAGGAGGTCACGGTCGCGCTGATCTCAACCTCCCGGGCCTCCAGGGAGTCGGATGTGAGGTGAACGTCGATCTCCCCGGTATCCGGCCGTTCCACGCCGGAGATGAGCACGGGGGCGAAAAAACGTTTCGCCATATAGTGCAGCGCCTTCCACCGCCCGAAACTGTCGATCGACGCCCAGCTGGCCACAGGCCAGCAATCGTTGAGCTGCCAGTAGAGGGCGCCCATACACCGGGGCATCTGGCGGCGCCAGTGTTCCACGGCGTATTTTATGGCCAGCCCCTGCTGGATCTGGGAGAGCCACACCGTGTTCTCAAACCCCTCCGGCAGTCGGAACCAGCTCAACATGTAGTGCATGATGGTCTGGTTGCCGATCCCGCTCCGCTGATGGTGTTCCATGATCGGCGAGGTGATGTTCCGATCCTCCGCTCCGGTGAAGGAGCGGATGGTGGCCGGTTCGGGGAAACTCTGGAATCCAAACTCGCTGCAGAACCGGTGATCGGTCGTCCGATACCACTCGAAGGGTTCTTTCCCGTGCCAGACCGACCACAGGTGCGCATCCCCCCAGTTCGGGTTGCCGCTGTTCTCGCGGTTGCCCAGCGGGGAATGCTCGCTGGAGGGCCAGTAGGGGCGATCCGGATCCTCCTCCTGCAGCACGGCGGGTATGAGCTGGTCGAACAGGCGGGTGTATTCCGGCCAGCTCATATAGGGTTCGTCCGCATCCTCCCTCACAAATCCTATCTGCTCCAGCTCATTGTTGCCGCACCAGAGGGCGATGGACGGGTGATGGCGGAGTCGCCGGACGTTGTCCCGAAATTCCTCCTCGCAGTTGCGCATAAAATCGGGATCATCCGCGGGGTAGGCGCCGCAGGCGAACATGAAATCCTGCCATACGCAGAGCCCGAGCTCATCACAGATCTCGTAAAAGGCATCATTCTCGTAGATTCCTCCGCCCCAGACCCGTATCATGTTCATGTTGGCTTCCGCGGCGCTGGTCAGATGTTCCCGGTAGCGTTTCTCGGTCACGCGGGGCTGAAACACGTCCGCGGGGATCCAGTTGGCACCTTTGGCGTAGAAGGGGATCCCGTTGGCCGCAAAGTGGAAACTCTCCCCCCACTGATCCGGCTCACGGACCAGTTCAAGCCGGCGCAGGCCAATGCGTTTATCCTGAGAATCAAGCACCTCGCCGGATTCGTCCAGCAGCCGGACGGTTACGTCATAGAGGTTCTGTGGTCCCATTCCATTGGGCCACCAGAGCTCGGGGTCATCCACCTGCAGCGTAACGTTCCCCTCACCTCCCTCCACGAAATCCGTCTCCGTGGTCACCGTTTCGTCCTCAAAGTTCAGCTCGGCCGTCAGCTGCAGCGGCGTTTCGCCCGCAAAGTCGGTCCGTGCCGTTATACCCAGCTCCACGCCACCTTCGTCCAGATGATTCTGGCGAATCCGGGTGTCGCCCAGCCGGGGGCCATCCAGTCCCAGGATACGGATCGGCCGCCAGATACCGGAGGTGGGGCATTTCGGGCCCCAGTCCCAGCCGAAGTTGCACTGCTCCTTCCGCAACCACTGGATTCCGTCGATTCTGTGCTCCGAGCCCGCTCCGGCAAGGTATCGGTCATTCTCCTGGCGCCGCCGACCATATTCCACCGGAGAACGGAAGGTGATGGCGATCGAATTCTCCCCCGGTTGCAGCATGCTCGCGACGTCGAACTCCCATGTGCGAAACATGTTGTCGGTCGAGGCGAGGTGTTCGCCATTGATCTCAATCTCCGCCAGGGTGTCCAGCCCGTCGCAGCGCAGGAGGATATGGTCGTTGTGCAAAAAGGTTTCTGCGACCGCAAAGGTGCGCTCGTAGGTCCAGTCGGTTTCTCCGATCCACATCAGCTCGGTCTCGTTATCACGGTAGAAGGGATCGGGGATCTCTCCGACCTCCATCAGGTCCGTATGGACACAGCCCGGTACGGTGGCGGGGTAACGGGAGGCGGGAGAATCGGTGCAGAACAGAGACCAGCTTCCGTTAAGATCTATTATTTCAGTCATGGGAATATGAGAGTGAAGTTCAGGGCAAACGGTTTCTGAGTTGAGAGTCCGGAACTGAACCAGCGGGATAACCCGTATATTTCACGAGTCGTCAGTGCGCCAGATAT
>JBKHGK010000246.1:0-3328 GCA_046539705.1 Candidatus Brocadiia bacterium
GTATCGGCCAGTTTGGTCACCCGTTCGCCCAGCTCGCGACACTGTTGCTGGGCCCGATCTTCCGGCCCGGCCACGGTTGTGGGGCCGTAATGATCCCCCGTCGACGTTCCCCGGATGATCATCCCGTGTATGAGCATGGCCTCCAGGATCGACATCACGGTGGTCTCATTGCCGCCCCCCATATTGGCCGAGGAGCTGAAAGCCCCCCCGACCATACCCTCAAGCTCCCCCTGATACTTGACGGAATCGTCGAACAGTTTCTTCACCTCCCAGCTCATCTGGCCGTAATATGTGGGAGAGCCGATGATCAGGGCATCATAATCGGGAAGATCGTCCACATCGACATCCTCAACGGATTTCAGATCAACCTCACCACCGGCATCACGGGCACCTTCCGCCACCCGCTGCGCCATTTTCTTCGTGTTACCGGTCCGCGTGTAATAAGCGACCAGAACTTTGCTCATGGTTAAACTCCCTGTTTAGAGTGACATTCTCCGGATTCGCGTCCGCACGATCACGGTAGACATTTGGCCTGCACCTGTCAAACTCCCTCATCCTCTTTTTCCGTTCCAGCTCTGTGGGAGAACTCGATCGCCGGACCGAAAACGAGTCCCGCAATCGCGGGATGGCTGGTGCGGACGCCGAAACAGACCTATCCCGTATATTTCACGAGTCGTCAGTGCGCCAGCTGTGAGAACAGACAAAGGCGCTCGTGTTCTTACACCGCAACTGCAGGCTGTTTTCACAGATGGCGTGCTGACGGCTCGGTCCCGCGACTGCGGGACCAAACCGGTGACCTCGTGTATGTCAATAACACTCTGTACTAAGAATGCAGGATTATTCTTTTCGATACCCGGTTGCTCAGGTGTTTTTTAGAATAATGACGCTTTGAGGTTTGTGAAATATGCGCGTTAAGGGGGCTGCCCGGCGAAAGCCCCGAAATATTGGTCGCTCCCCCACCCCACACTCCTCTCGCTCAGTCGTTTCCCGGCTCCTCGCCGAAAGCCTCCGGAAAATCCTCGCGCAGGCGGCCAAGTATTCCTTCCCGGCCAAAACTCTCGCAGAATGCCCGCAGCTCGGCCCCCAGTTCCGTCAGGACCTCTTCGTGGCCCCTTTCACGGGTTTCATACAGCAGCCGGCGCACGCCGTTCCACTCGCCCATCCCCGCCAGCATACGCCCCAGAAGGGCCGTCCGTGAGGGATCCGTCAGTTTATCGCGCGCCAGCACCTGCCCGGCAAGCATATCGGCGGCTTTCTCGAGGTCGAGTCGGGCCAGTTTCACATAAGCCCCCGTCCGGCTGGGATGATATTGGAGATATTGGACGAAATAATCCCTCGCTTTCCTCTCCTCACCATTGCGCAGATGCTGGTCGGCCAGCATGAGATCAAGCCTCTGGAAACCGGGGGCCTCCCGTTCGACAAGCAGGAACTGCTCCATCGCCTCCTCGTGCAATCCGAGACTGGCGAGGTTGACCCCCAGGCTGTAGCGCAGGCGCAGCGGTACGGTGGGCACCGGACACTGCGGCTCCCCCCGCGATATAACACTGTGCAACCCACGCCCGATACGGCGACTCAGCTGCGCAACTCTCGGATCGTCGGCCCGATCCCGGTATCGCGTGGCGTATTCCGCGAATCCATTGACCCTGGCGTGAGCGCCGTTCAGGTAGAGCATACTGCGATATCCCCCCACACCGGCAACCCACCACCAGAACAGCAGCCCCGAGCCGGCTATGGCCACGCCGATCAACCGCCTGCAGGAGCCCCAGGATCGCTTTTCCTCCGTCCGATCGTTCCATTTGGCGGTGGCCGCCAGCGAGCCCAGCAGAATCCAGAACGGCAGGGCCATATCCCACGCCTGGATCCCCTTCCCCAGCCCCGCCTGGATGACATACGCCACGAGCCCCGCCCACGCCGCGTAACCGGTCGCGCGGAGCGGGAAAACCGCGTGTCGGAAGGCCCGATAGGAGGCCACGAGGGCAGCGGTCAGCATCAGGCAGTAAAGGAACAGCCCGACCGCTCCCAGCTCGGCCCCCAGCCGGAGATACTCGTTGTGGGGGTGCGTCGCGGCCACATTGCGTGTGGGTGGCGCTTCGTCCGCGATGGGGGGGCAAAAGCGGTAGTATTTTGAGCCGTATGCGCCCACTCCCCATCCGCGAACCGGCCTCTCGGTGAACATGTCCGCCGTGGCGGTCCACCACACCACCCGGGCCCGGGTGGTGGTGCCGGGCTCCAGCACCCGCTCAAGCATCGAATGGCGGTACTGCGGCACGTATAAAACCACGAAGATCGTCACAAGAAACGTTCCCAGCAGCCCCGCCCCCACCGCTCTTCTGAGGCGGCTACCCGGCATCATGCACACAAGATAAACCGCACAGGCAACTCCGGCGGCAATATAGCCGGCCAGGGAACGGGCCAGCACAAGGATGGCCGCATTGGTTAGCAGGGCCGCCGCGCAGGTCCCGTACGCGAGCCCCCTCCGCCAGCCCCCCTGCCCCTCCGAATCGTCATTCCGGCTCCACATCCCCAGCGCCAGCCCCACGGATAGAAGAGCGGCCGTGATGACAGTGGAACAGGAGAAATTCACGTTGCCGAAAAGGAACGCTCGGCCCCGAAAGATACCGGCCAGAGCGCCCCTTCCCCCTTCAAACACCTCCCGCATGATGCCGCCCATCTGCCACAGCGCCGCCACGGTGACGGAGACGCAGAAGACGACCGCGAACTGGCGCCACCTCTTCCTGCTGTTCACGGCCATAAAAAAAAGCACCGCCAGAATATAAAAGGTCGTCTCGTGCAAAAGATAACCACCCGCCCCGTACGGCCATGCGGCCCACCACTGGCTCAACAGCCCCCATCCGGCGTAGGCAACGACCAGCGCCGGAAACAGATAGGTGGTCGGGGCCATGCCCGATTGACACGGACGGTATCGCCACAACAGCATCAACACCGTCGCCACAAGGAGCGTCTGAGTGGCAAAGTACTTCAGATATGTGGGATTCAGCGGACGCATCCGTCGCGGCAGGTATTCCGCCACCACCAGCAGAGCCACGGGCAGAAGCGTCAGCACCAGCCACCAGACCGTCCGGTCAGTGCCATCACTTTCGCAAATCCGACGCTGGCTGGATTGTTTCTGCACGCTGTGTTCTCCACGTTAACGGCACGCTATCACCTCCGGCATCCGCCTATTCTAAGGTTTTCCCCGCCAAAAGAGAAAATCGGTGACCGGTGATCGGTTGTTGATGGCGGCCCGAAGGCTTGCCCGTGCGCAGGCGGCGCCAGCCGCCGGAGTCCGGGGTTCAAAAATGGTCAAAGAAAACGCGCCCCGATGGGG
>JBKHGK010000247.1:0-3300 GCA_046539705.1 Candidatus Brocadiia bacterium
TCCACTACGAACCTGAGAAGAACCCCTGGAAAGGAGGCCCCACCCGGCGGTCGGGATCTGCTCGCGGCCAGCATCCAGCAGGTGTCGCCGTGCGGCGAAGAATCTGCTGAAGAACGTGGTTCACTGAATACTTACGTTCTTACAGCTGGCGCACTGAAGACTCGGGGAATATACGGGTTAAAAGGATGTGACAAATTCCAATCCGTTGCGCTATGACGTTGTGGAATCATCACGCTCTGAGGTTTATGAAATATGCGGACAATCCGCCTCACCTGTGGTCCGTTTCACATTACTGTCCCTGGGGGAACATGTTCGGGTATCAAACCTTAAAATATTTATCGCGGACCGCCTGGCTGCCCATTCCCGTGTTGACTTGCGGGGAAGCGTTATTCTATACTTCACAAACCGTATTTAATGCGAGCCATTCGCCGGATCAGGGGAAGGTCCCGGTATCCCGGGCCATCTGTGCGGGCAAATTCGGAACCAGTCGTCAGACCGAATTGATTGTGCGATAATGGGTGCAATGATTCATTTTCAAGTTGACCCGAGAGAGTAACATGAAACTTGCGCAACTGCTGGAACCAGAACTGGTACGCGTGCCGGTGGAGAGTTTTACCCGCGATGAGGTCATTGCGGAGCTGGTGGAGCTGCTCGTGCGAGCCGGCAGAATCGAGGACCGCGAAGGGGTGCTGGACGCCCTGTATGAAAGGGAGAGGAAAGGGTCCACGGGTATCGGCGATGGAGTTGCCATACCTCATGCCCGACATGAGGAGATAGAGGAAGCGGTGATGTCTGTCGGCATTGCGCCGGACGGAATAGAATTTGAAGCGATCGATGATGAGCCGGTCTACATCGTATTTTTGCTGATAGGATCGTCGGAACGACCCAGCCTCACGATCGAGGCGCTGGCCGATATAGGCTCCATCGTGCAGATACCCACGGTGCATGATCGGCTGGTGGCAGCAGACTCACCCGAGGAGGTTATCCACATCATAGCGGGAGCCCAGGAACGTGAGTGATACCATAGAGGAACTTCTGCAAGTTGAGAAGAAGGCCCGGCAGCAGATTAAAGATGCCGAAAAAAAGGCCGAGAACATCGTCGAGAATGCGCGGGCCGAAGCCAGCCAGATCCGGGAGAATGCGCGGAAAGAAGCACGTGAGGAGGCCGAAGAAATACTGGAAAAAGGCCGGAAGAAGGCCGAGGATAAACGCCGACAGATGCTGGCGGACGCCGACGATAACGTTCCGCGACCCTCGGATGTGGACGAGGACAAACTGGAACGAGCCGCCGAGGTCATCGTCAGAGCGGTAACCGGATGTCGTCCCGATACGGGCGATGATCGCTGATCGGTTGTGGACGGCAGAGGGGAGAATGGCGGCAGAAGCGGGCCGACAAGGCCCCGGCAGAATGGCCTACTGCGTTCAGTGGAGGACGATGCAATGAATGCACCTGAAAGTCCGCGGGTCGAAGTGCCTCTGGATCACCTCCAGGCGAAAGTGCGGGGAAAACGTGGACGCCTCTACGAGGGAGACCGCCTGGCACGGCTGCGGGAAAAACGTTCGGTCAACGAACTCTGGCGGGAACTCTACCCGCGCGAAAATGCCACCGGCCGGCTGGCACTGGAGAGACTTCTGCGACGGGACTGTGCGCACGACCTGTCCTCTCTGCTTTACCTGTTGCCCGATTCGATCCATCCGCTGTATGCGGCCCTGGTCAGGCGGTTTCAGCTGGATACCATTCTGGTGCTGCTACGGATGCTCGCGGGGCCGGAACACTCCGTCCGCCGAGAGGAGTTCATCCCGGAACTCCCTCCTCCCCTGAAACTGGATCCGGCGTCCTTGCTTGACAGTTCGGGTCCCGAGGATTTTCAGAAAAAACTCCCCCCTTTCTACCGGTTGGATAACGGGTATGTCCCGGGATTCTCCGGGCTGGGCGGGACGGGAGCCGTGGAAATGGCTCTGGAGCGCGCGTGGTGGCTACAGGTGCTGGAACAGCTCGGCCAATTGCCAGGGAGGGATCGTGAAGATTGTGCCCGCCCAGTCATCTCTGAGCTCGCCTCCGCCCGCCTGCTGGCCGTGTTGAGGGCAGGCCGGTTTTATGAGCTGGATTGGGAGGAGCTTCTACCGGTGCTCCCCCCCACCGTCCCGGAGAATCTCGCGGATGAACCGCTGGCCGCTGATCCCGATGTGCTGCATGATCTGTTTGAGAACCCCGATGGCGCCGAAATCGCCGGCCTCATCCCGGATATCGACCCGGACGATGCCGGGGACCTCTCGGATCTGGAGAACATCCTGTGGACAAGAACGTGCGACCTGGCGGATGAGATCTATTATGCATCTCAAACCGGCCCGTCAGTGATAATCTGCTATTTTTACATCAAACGCAATGAAATGCACAATCTGATCGATGTCATCGAAGATCTGCATTACGGGAGTATGTCATGATTGAGAAGAAATCGAAAAGAAATCGAGAAGAAATGGAGAAAAAATGCAGTTGGAGAGGGGATTGGAGAAAGGATGACTGGCAGATGCGTTGAAGCCCCCCGAGAGAGGAAGATTCAGGTTCGTGGACGCCCGAATGATGCCAACGATCCCGCCTCTCTCGGATGCATCACGGCTGCTGCCCGTGTAACATATAGATGCTATCCGTCCGGCGTCCGTCCCTTCAGGATAATGAACAATGATTCTGATCATCGACAACTACGATTCCTTCACCTATAACCTCGTGCAGCGCCTCGGCGAACTGGGGGCCGAGGTCGAGGTGCGGCGCAACGACCGTATCACCATCGAACGGGTACGCGAGATGGATCCCGACCGGATCATCATTTCTCCGGGCCCATGCACACCCGCCGAGGCCGGAATATCCGTCGACCTCATCCGTGAGTTCGCCGGCACTCTCCCCCTGCTCGGGGTCTGCCTGGGCCATCAGTGCATATCCGCCGCCATGGGCGGGGAGGTAGTCCGCCACCGACGCCTCATGCACGGCAAGACCAGCATGATCACCCACGACGGGAAGACGATCTACCGGGGGCTGCCCAACCCGTTTGAGGCCACGCGCTACCACTCGCTCTCGGTCCCGGAGGACACCCTCCCGGACTGTTTCGAGGTATCCGCGCGGGCGGAGGCCGACGAAGTGATGGGCATCCGCCACCGACAATACCCGCTGGAAGGAGTCCAGTTCCACCCCGAATCATTCCTCACCACCGAAGGCCCCGGACTGCTGGAGAACTTCCTCAGAGCAGAGATCGAGAAACGATCAAACCATTGACCCGCATATTTCATGAATTCCGACGTAATATT
>JBKHGK010000248.1:0-3296 GCA_046539705.1 Candidatus Brocadiia bacterium
AACTCAGAACTTAGAACTCAGAACTTCGATCCCAGACCCCAGCCTGCTCCCCGGCCTCCGTGGTTTTTCAGACCGATTTGCCCGGGATCGGATGTTGCCCCGACATGCTCCGAACTCCCGGTGACCTGTTGTCGTAAAGGATTGAGCGTGAACCGATTACCGATCACCGATGACCGATGACCCTTGTTGGGGCCCCAGTAACGGCCTTATCTGGTGGGGTCGGCCAGGCGGCCCATAAACAGGGTGCAGCCGGTCTGGCGATCACGGATCAGGAAAATAAATGGTCGGTCGGCGTGGAAGATCTCGGGTTCTCCGGCGGGTGCCGCCGTTGCGGAAACGCCTATACCGGTTGCCGCCGCTGCCTCTGTGCCTTTTTCGTCCACATCGACATATGCCTGGTGTACCGCTGCTGCGATGTAGAGTTCCTCATCCTCCTCGGCCATTTCATCAAAATTAGCCCGATTGGGATCAAATGCATCCGGCATACCCATCTCCGGGAGCATATCTTTGTCGTTCAGCATGAATTTCTTTTTCAGCTTAAATTTTGGCAGACGTACTTCAACTCTCGATTGCTTCAGCTTCTGAATCCACGCATCCAGGTTTTTGGGGCTGATGGCGTCCTCAATCTGATCCAGATCGGCCTTTTCCTTCGGCAGCAGAACAAACATGGATGTCTCAGATCCATCGTAGGGCAGTTCAAGGATTTTCAGCATATCGTTGTCCATGTACCCGAACCTGTCGGTCTGTTGCATCATGTCAGTTTTCGTTTCGGTCCCATCGCTGGTGGTGAAGGTGTCTTCAGTTGTGGAGTTTTCGTCGAAAGTATTTGCCCAACGCGCATTGAAATAGATGGCGTTGGCGAGCACGAGCCGCGTTAGCGGGCTGATACTGCCTTTGGGCATGAGATCCTTAATCTTCTCCTCGGTATGTTTCTCCACCCACTGGTTGATCTTTTTTCTCATCTGATCGGGGTCGGACTTGAAGTCGGCGCGGCGGAGCGGGGCGCCGTAATTGTCCTCGACTGTGTCCAGATAATCCTGGTGGAAATTGTAGTCCTTCTGTCCCCAGATCGAGTTGGCAATATGGAGCTGGAACGTGGAATCATCATCGGAACCAAGCTGATCGGTGATTTTTCCGAAAGTGCGATGGAGATCACCGTCGGGGAGCTGCCATGAAAAGACATCCCTCATCTGATCGGCGGTATCTCCCCCGGCACCGGCATAGGTCATAGCCAGGGCCGCGTTTATGCTGAACGGAGAGAAAAAGACATTGTCCTCGTCGCGTGTCAGTGTTTCGTAGAGATCAATGGCGAATGCGTCATTACTGCGGGCCAGCGATTGAGCCGGATCATCGCTCTCATCCTCCGCTGCGACGGTGGTGATCAGTACACAGGCTGTCGTGAGGGCAACGGTAAAAACCTTCGTGGCAAATGACATGTCTGGACTCCTTTTAATGAGAATCATCCTGGGTATCGACTCTGATTTGTTCCGTTCCGATTAATCAGACGCGTGGGCGGGGGCGAAGTTCCATATTTTTATCGTTTTTGATCCATATCCAGATAACACCGGCAGATGGTGTCTCCGAGTTTGTCAGGATTATGCCGGAGCAGATCCTGTTTTTCCCACAGTACCCGCGGTCCATCGATATCTTCAATCAGGTCGGCGGCGACGATGTCCACGTTGAGCTGATCGAGTTCCGGATCAGGTGGCAGAAGCTCCGCACCATCCTCCTGGTAGCGACGGAGGATATCCGGTCCGGGGCGAGTGGAGTTGGTGATCATTACGTCGACGGCGCCCTGGCCGAGGTGCTTTTCGACGGCACGGAAATGGTCGGCGGCGGTGAAACCGTCGGTCTGTCCCGGCTGGGTAACTATATTGCATACGTAATAGACATCTCCGGGGCATTCGTGGAGGGCGGTGTGAATGCGGGGGACCATTGCATTGGCGAGCACGCTGGTGTAAAGGCTGCCGGGTCCGAGCACGACTATATCGGCATGTAAAATCTCCTCAATGGTTTCATCCAGCGTCTCGGCTTCCGGTGGGTTGAGGTATACCGTGTCAATTGGGGCCTTATCCAGCCCCCGCACCTGGACTTCCCCGGTAACTGTGCTGCCGTCGTCCAGTTTCGCGCAGACGTGAGAATTGGTAACGGTGGACGGAAGGACCTTGCCCTGGATGTTGAGCAGCCGGCTGATCTTTCGGATTCCCTGTTCGAAACTGCCGGCCATGTCAGTCATGGCAGCGATCAGAAGGTTGCCCATGCTCATACCTTCCAGGGAGCCATCGCAGAAGCGGTACTGGAAGAGGTCATTAAGTCTCCTCTCACGCTGACCCGGTTCGCTCAGGGCCACCAGACAGTTTCGCGCATCGCCGGGAGCGAGCATGCCCAGTTCCTCCCGGAGTTTTCCGGAAGAACGGCCGCTATCGGTTACAGCGACGACGGCGGTGAGGTTATTGCTGTATGCCTTACAACCTTCAAGGACTATAGGCAGCCCGGTTCCCCCGCCCAGTGCGACTATCCGAAGGTTTTCAGGAGTCTTTCCCTGATCGGCCAGTCCCATGATCGTGGGAATCTGGAACAGGTTATTGATGCGGTAGTGCGCCTCCTCAAACTCGTCCCGGGGCTCCACCTCGCTGAAGCGACCGTGAAGCATCTGGGCGGTGACCATGCCGAGTTCGTTACCGTAGCGGATTTCCTCGCTGGGGCGGTCTCCGACCACAAGGACCTCCCCGGGGTTGAGGTTATGTTTGTCCAGGACGTAGCGCATACATTCGCCCATGGGCACCCCGCGGTCAACGTCGTTTATGAGGACATCATCCAGGTGATCCCTGAGTCCGAGCTCATCGATTTTCGTCTGTTGTCTGGGGTGATATCCCATTGTGAGCATTATTCGTTTAATTCCCCGCCGTCCCAGCCTGGTAAGGGCCGGTATGGCGTCCGGGAAGGGGCGTATGTCATTACCGATGTGTTCGCTGTTGTAGGCTCTGTAGGCCCGTTTTATCGCCTCCGGCGGGAGATCGTATTGTCGGCCTATTTCATCGAAGACCAGAAAATGAGGGCCGTGTGCTTCGGCCAGTTTCCCCTGCAGCTCGACCGTTTCCTCAACGGACAGGGGCAGGCCCGCATCCACCAGCTGTTCGGCCGCGCGCCGGCGAGAGACTCTGATCAGCGATCCGGTGCAGTCATACAGAGTATCGTCGAGGTCGAAGATGACCGCTCTGAAGGAACCACGGATGTTTTTTCGGTCGGGCATTATACTTCCTTTTCTGTTGGGGACTGTTTTCTCGGAGTCAGCC
>JBKHGK010000249.1:0-3294 GCA_046539705.1 Candidatus Brocadiia bacterium
TGACAGACCACGGAGGTCGGGGAACAGCTTGCGGGGATCGTCCAAACCCGCAGGGCCCGTGGGCAAAGGGGTAATAGTTGGAAACGGGGGCACGGACGGAGGTATAATCACCACGGCCATACGACGCCACGTATGCCTCCACTTTCACTGACGTGAATAATGCGAGACAGAGGAGATGATGTATGCAGGAAGAGGAGGGATTAGAGGAACTGTCGGAGCAGTATGAATCCGGCAGCCGGGATGAGTTGCTGGATTCCCTGCTGACCGTCCATCCCGCGATGGCCGCCCGGTTTATGGAGGATGTGCCGGTCAATGAGATCTGGGCGTTGCTGAAAGATCTGGACAACAGGCATGCTGCCGAGATATTCGAATGTCTGGATGACGAGCTTAAGAATGAACTGGTTGCTGTGGTGGACTCCAGGACCCTGGCGAGGCTTCTGGTGGAGCTGGCGGCCGATGATCGGACGGATCTGGTTCAGGACATGGACGAGGAGAAGCGCCACGAGGTTTTGCCACTTCTGGCCCGCGCCGAGAGGGAGAACATCCGGCGACTGGCCTCATACGAGGAGGAAACAGCCGGTGCGCTGATGACCACCGATTATGCTGCTCTGCCGGAAAATATCTCCGTGGGGGAGGCGCTGGATCGGCTTCGATTGGAGGCACCGGATAAAGAGACGATTTATTACGTCTATGTCATCGACGAGAACCGTGTTCTGACGGGATTGGTCTCTCTTAAAAATCTCATTCTCTCCCACCCCAAAACGCGCACTGTCGGCGATATTGCGCAACGCGATGTCGTGTCGGTGAAGGTCGACCAGGATCAGGAGGAGGTGGCGCACACACTGTCGGAATATGATTTTCTGGCAATCCCGGTTGTGAATGACGACAACGTCCTGGTGGGTATCGTTACATTTGACGACGCGATGGACGTGATCGAGGATGAGGCCGAGGAGGACCTTTTCCAGATGGCGAGTGTCAGTCCGGAGGAAGGGATTAATACTCCGCTGCTCACCTCCGTGAGTTTGCGGTGGCGCTGGCTCGTTATCAACCTGGGAACGGCTGTACTGGCGTCGATTTCGGTTGCGTTTTTTGAAAGCGCAATCGCGCAGATTACAGCTCTTGCGGTTATGATGCCCATCATTGCGGGAATGGGGGGTAATGCCGGGACTCAGACGATGGCCGTTATGGTGCGGGGGCTGGCTCTGGAGGAACTGAAATTGCGGGAGTCATGGCAGGTTATCCTCAAGGAGATAGGCGTTGGTCTTGTCAATGGGGCCATTACCGGCGGGCTGATCGCCGTTATCGCGATAATGTGGTATGGCAATCCCTATCTGGGGGTGATCATGTTTTTGGCCATGGTGGGCAACCTTGCGATTGCCGGCCTGTTTGGCGTGGCCTTTCCCGTCATTCTCAAATGGCTTGGTGCCGATCCGGCGCTGGCCAGCACGATTTTTATTACCACGGCAACCGATATAGGCGGATTCGTCATTTTCCTCGGCCTTGCCACCATCTTTATCCAGTATCTCCAATGATCGGTGGTATAACGCCTGAAGGCCATGCCGTGACATATGTCAACATGTTCAGCCCTCAACATCATTGCCACTGACCGATAACCCAGACCTCCGCGAAAAGGCCGAGAATTGATTGTGTTTGTCTCCCCGCAAGCGCCTCCCCTCGGGACGCGTTCGAGCGCCGTTACGTACCGATCTACCCGTATATAACGGTTCATAAGCACTATAACAGGACACGTAATAGTCAGAATGCAGACAGAATTGGGCCCTATATTCAGCACCCTGGAGGGTGAAAACATGCCAGAACCGGACATATTGATCGTTCTATCGGATCAGCACAGTGCTGCATGCGCAGGTTTTGCGGGTAATGATGTCGTTCGTACGCCGAATCTGGATCGTCTTGCGGAGGAGGGGACCGTGTTCGATGCCGCGTATACCTCGTGCCCCCTCTGTGTGCCGGCCCGCTCGGCATTCCTGACGGGCCAGCTGCCCTCCAGCACCGGTGTGTACAGGAATCAGCAGATGATTCCCAGCAATGTGACGACCTTTTTGCACTCACTCGGTGCAGCGGGATATGAGACCGTTCTGTGCGGGCGAATGCATTTCAAAGGGGTGGATCAGCGTCATGGTTTCACCAGACGCATATTTGGGGATGTGACCCACACATACAAGAGTGGTGTAGGAGATTTTGGCCCCTTCAGCGGGGCGCTCGGGATGGGCGGTTGCATGGACCTGGTGGGGGCGGGCGATTCGCCGATACTCGAATATGATCGCCAGGTTGTGCGGGCCGCTGTCAATTATCTGGAACAGGATCATGAACGTCCCCAGTGCATCGTTGTGGGGACATACGGGCCGCACTTCACGTACTGCTGCTCCCCGGATTTATTCGACGAATACTGGCCGCAGGTGGAGGTGCCACCGACGTTTTTCCCCGAAAATGATCCGGATCATCCCGTCAAAGAGTCCAAGGCTCAACGCCAGCGCACGAATATGGTCACCGGCGAAGAGGAAGACGTCAATGAACACCTGGCACGGGCCGCCCGAGCCGCCTATTACGGTATGATTACCGAGTTAGATGGCCATGTTGGGACTATGAGAAAGGCCTGGGAACGCTATCTCGATCGGTCCGGACGGGAGGGAGTGTTTATGTACACGTCCGATCACGGGGACACGGTGGGGGAACACGGAGTTTTCGGGAAACAGACCTTTTATGAAGGGTCGGCGAGAATTCCGATGATCGTGGCCGGCGATGGAGTTGCAGCGGGACAATCAGTTCAGGCACCGGTGAGTATCGTGGACATTGCCCCGACTCTCCGGGACCTGACGGGAGTCCAACAGCTGCCTCATACGGATGGGTTATCTCTCTGCAGTGTGTTGCGGGGCGAGAGTCCAGCGCAGGATAGGACCGTGCTGAGTGAATATATGGAGGGATGGGGGAAGAATATTCATGCTGGCCGAATGGTCCGGCAAAATCAGTGGAAATTGATCCATTACGAGCAATGTCAGGAAAAAGACCTGCTTTTTGACGTCGCGAATGATCCACAGGAAAGGCGAGATTTAAGCACTGAAAAGCCCAACATCCTCCAGCAGTTGCGGGACAGAGCCCAATCCGGATGGGAGGTTGACCGTTTGGTGGATGACTTCCGGCGTGATATGGAGCAGGTGCAATACATACAAGCATGGGCCCAGGCCACGGATGCAGAGGATATCGAACACTGGACACCACCGGCTGAGGTCTGCAACATGCCGGAATTAGTGGTCGGCCAGGACTCAACAGGTTCGT
>JBKHGK010000250.1:0-3294 GCA_046539705.1 Candidatus Brocadiia bacterium
GCCACGTCGGACTTCATCCGCAGGATGAGCCCGAGGGGTAGGAGGGCAAGGCCGCCCAGAAGCAGCGCCCAGGGAACGCCGAAACGGGGATGATCCGCCACCAGGCCCAGCAGCGGCGCTATCACAGCGGCCGAGAGGGCACGGAGCTGACTGTGCATCGAGAGCACCGTCGCCCGCTGCTGGCCCGGTATGCGGTCCGACACGAACCCTATTACCGCCGGTTTCCTCACGTTATACAGGGTGTAAAGCGCAAACAGCACAATTATGGCCGCCACCGGCATCTGCTCCCCGAATAAAAATCCGGCGATAATGAATACTCCCGACATTGCCCAGAACAGCCAGTTCAGTGCCGTCCTGAAATTCTGCACACGATCCACAAACCAGCCGCTCAGCCGGCTGGACAGGAAACTGTTCAGGTAAACGAAGAAGTAGACTGCACCTACAAGCAGAAACGTCCTCCTCTGATCACCGGCGGAGAGAAACACCGGCAGCCCCAGAGCCGCCGCCTCTATGATGGGCTGCAGATAGTCCTTGCCCACCCGGAAAAAAGCATCAAACACCGATTCGTTCAACACCATCCGGCCAAGTTCAGGCACGCGGAAAAGTGACCTGACACTCTCAACAGTGTGCTCCCACATCTTCCGAAAAACCGCGTCGTATTCGCTCTTCCCGTCGAGTTCCGCCGGATACGTGCCCATAAGCACGAGCGCCAGGACATAGGGCACCATAGTCGCGGGAAAGATCATCGAGTAATCACCCCCCAGAAACGCGAACACCCCCACCATCAGAGCCGAAAGAGCCGATCCCAGCCGCGACATTGACCTGGTGAATCCGTAATAATGCACCTTCACATCCGACATGCCCTCCAGGTCCAGATGCGTCATTATCATGGACTTATGCGTGCCACTCCGCAACGCCTCACCCGCCGCAAAAAGCACCATACCGGGCACGAAAACCCAGAACCCGGCACCGACGGTAAAGATGAAAAACGCCAGAAGATAGGCGCCGAAACACATCATCATCGCCCGCCGCCGTCCGGTGACGTCGGCGATTATACCGGTGGGAATCTCCATCAGATAAATGCCCACCTCCCGGATGCCGATCAGAAAGCCGAACTCGGTGTAGGAAAGCCCTTTGGCCTGAGTGAAATACAACAGGATGAGCGGCTGGAAAAAACGCAGGTTCTTCAGAAAACCATAGGCGCTGAACCGCGCCAACATCCACTTCTGCCGTTTATCGAGATTCATCTACCGGGCTCCTCTGAAACGTCCCCAACCTCCGATTGATTAACACGCTGACGTCCCGCGCATAACAGTCCAGCGGCTACCTTTTTCGTCCCCTACACGCGGAAGGACAAATGACAGACTCCCTGATGCCCTCTATACTGAGCACAGACACCGGACCTTGAGGAAAAAGTATACCATGAAAATATCCATGCCGGCCAACTACGATCCAGATCTCATCCCGCAGTTGAACCCGTTTCCCGTTACGGAGGTGTATGGAAAATTCCCGTCGGACCTCGTGGGGGGCGGACGACCGAGCTACATGGGCACACCGCTGAGCCGGGCGGATCTGCAAAACTACGTGAGGACCGTCCAGGACAATGATATGTCGTTCAACTATCTTCTCAACAGCTCCTGCCTGGGCAACAGGGAATGGACATCGAGATGGCAAAAGAAACTTATGCGATTCCTCGACCGCCTGACCGATATGGGAATCCGCCGCCTGACCGTATCCACCCCGTTTCTCCTGGAGATTATCAAGGAACGCCGGCCGGATTTCTACGTGAAGGTGGGCATCTACGCCAAAATCGACACGCCGGCCCGCGCACGATTCTGGCAGGAACTGGGAGCGGACGAACTGACGCTTGAAAGTCTGACCATCAACCGCAATTTTCGCCGCCTGAAATCCATCCGCAATGCCGTCGACGTCCCGCTGCAGCTCATCACAAATCATATCTGCATGCCCAACTGCCCGCTCCAGTCATACCACCAGAACGGGTTCGCCCACGCCTCCGATAACTCCCGGAATATGTTTATCGACTACTGCCTGTTCCGCTGCAACCGACGACGGATGGAGGATCCGTCGCTTTTCATCCGTTCCCCGTGGATCCGCCCCGAGGATCTGGAGACATACGAGCGGATGGGATACGACCGATTCAAGCTGACCGAACGGGGCATACCCTCAAACGAACTGCTCAAACGGGTCAGGGCCCATGCCGAACGGTGTTTCACCGGTAACCTGGCCGAACTGCTCATCCCCTACGGATTCGAAGAACCGGTGGAAAAATCCACCTTCTGGTTCCTGAAACATTTTCTCCGTCCGACCAAAATATGGCCCTGGAAACTCAAACCCATCCTGGAACTGGCCAGGCATCAGGGCATGATGTTCCCCGCCGGGGAGCGCCCGGTGGTCATCAAAACCGACGCCATTCCGGATGACTTCCTGGAACGGGTGGCGGCACAGAACTGCGAGGAAACCCTCTGCGAGGACTGTGGATACTGCAACAGCATTGCCGAGAAAGCCGTGCTGATCGACGAGAGCTTCCGGGAGGAATCCCTCCGACGCTACCGGAACGTTGAGGATAAACTGCGGGGAGGTGATACCTGGAATGTCTGACCGAGTGTACCCCCCCGAACGACTGGACGAAGCCCCCGGTCATCGACGATCTCGTGACCTTGCCCTCGCAAGCTACGCCGCCATGGACCTCTCCAGCCGCACCATGGGCAGCATCCGCTCCATTCGCCAGTTTATCCGCGGTGAACTGGATAACCTCCCGCAACGACGCCCACTGCGCGTACTCGACCTCGGGGCGGGCACATGTGATATCGCGGAGGCCATCGCCCGCTGGGCGCGGGAGGCCGGTCATCCAATTCAGTTCACCTGCGTCGACCTCAACGCCCATGCCATTCAGCTGGCACGAAATCGCCTGGCCGCTCAACCTGATCTGATGATAGACGCCCGCTGCGAGTCCGTCGAAAAACATCGGCCCCAGCGCCCATACGACTGCGCCTTTGGATCCCTGTTTTTCCACCACTACACCAATTACCAGATCGTGCAGCTGATCAAACACCTCCGCGCCATCGTGCGCAACTCGCTGTTTATAAATGACCTGCGGCGATCTTCCCCCGCCTTCATGGGGCTGCTCCCGGTCGGCCCCTTCCTCCCTGCCGGCGTATGGCACGACGCAATGATGTCGATACGGCGCGGATTCCGCCCGGATACGCTCGGAGCTCTCCTGCGACGTCTGCCGCGCGTTTCGGTGAAGACGCAACATGAAATGCTCTTCCGCGT
>JBKHGK010000251.1:0-3273 GCA_046539705.1 Candidatus Brocadiia bacterium
GCAGCGCTCGGCACCTACTCATTCCCCGGACATCCGTGAAATGAACGTGAATAGAAGCCATAAAAGTTTTGGGAGACGTGATATGAATAATGCTTTGATTGACGAATTTGAAAACCCCTCGTGTGAGTATCGTGGCAAGCCGTTCTGGGCATGGAACGGGAAGCTGGATCCGGAAGAACTCCAGCGGCAGATACGGCTCATGAATACCATGGGGCTGGGGGGCTTTTTCATGCACTCCCGCGTTGGATTGGACACCGAATACCTGTCCGAGGACTGGTTCGAGTGTGTCAGAGCCTGCATCGAACAGGCCGATGAGCTTGAGATGGAGGCCTGGCTCTACGATGAGGACCGGTGGCCGTCGGGGGCCGCCGGCGGGGCCGTCACCAGAAATCCCGAATACAGGATGAGGTTTATTGTGGCCGAGCTGACGAGCGACCCGGACGAAGCGCTTCGCTCCGAGGAGGATGTTATTGGTGTTTTCAGATGCCGGATGGATGGGGAACAGCTCCACGATCCGGAAAGGGTCAGTGGGGACGAAATGCCCGCGCTCTCCGATGAGCAGTCCCTGCTGATTGTCCGAATATCGCATCCGAATCTTCACAGCTGGTATAACGGTTATACGTACCCGGATACGCTGAATCCCGAGGCAGTGCGCCAGTTTTTGGAGGTTACCCACGAGGAGTATCGGAAGCGGGTGGGAGAGGAGTTTGGCGATACGGTTCCCGGCATTTTCACCGACGAGCCGCATTGCGGGGGCAAATTCAGAGCCGCTGGTCACGTGGATGTCGATGATGGTCTCCCGTGGACCGGTGATCTGCCGGAAGTCTTCCGCGAACGCTATGGGTATGAACTGGCGGATCACCTCCCTGAGCTTTTTTACGACGTCAACGGTCGTGAGGTGACGCCGGCACGGCGCGATTACCACGATTGTGTGACCCACATGTTCTGCGAGGCATTTGCGAGGCAGATTGGGGAGTGGTGTGAGCAGAACGATATGCTGCATACCGGTCATGTTCTTGAGGAACCAACGCTCAGCAGCCAGAGCTCGGTGGTGGGTAGCTGCATGAGATTTTACGAGCACATGCAGGCACCCGGAATGGATCTGCTGACCGAATATAATCGTGAATATGACACCGCCAAACAGGTGAGTTCGGTGGCGCGGCAGTTCGGGCGCCGCTGGCGGCTGACAGAGACCTACGGCTGCACCGGCTGGGATTTTCCCTTCGCCGGGCACAAGGCGCTCGGTGACTGGCAGGCGGCGCTGGGGATCAATCTGCGCTGTCAGCATCTATCCTGGTATACCATGGAGGGCCAGGCAAAGCGGGACTATCCCGCCAGCATATCCTACCAGTCGCCCTGGTGGGAGCATTATGGGCTGGTGGAAGATTATTTCGCACGCATCAATGCGGTTATGACACGCGGGAAAGAAGTCCGGGATCTGCTGGTCGTCCATCCGGTCGAAAGTGCGTGGGTCCAGATCAAAAAGGGATGGAACGAGGGCGATCAGGTGGAGCGGCTGGACAGGACTCTAAGGGATTTGCGGGATTCGCTGCTGGCCGAGAACATCGATTTTGATTACGGGGACGAGGACATACTCTCGCGCCATGGGATGGTGTCCGATGGCCCCGCCGGCCCCATGTTCACGGTGGGGGAGGCCGATTACAGGGCGGTTCTGGTGCCGCCAATGATAACCATGCGAGACAGCACGCTGCGGCTGCTGAAAGAATTCAAGGAAGCCGGTGGGGAGGTGATCTTCGCCGGTGATGCCCCGGAGTATATCGACGCGCAGCCTTCGGAAGCGGCCAGCGGGTTTGCGGAAGAGTGTACCAGCTGTCCGCCGGCCGGCAGGGCCCTTGTCGATGCAGTCGACCCGGCGAGTCGCCGGGTCTCCATAACCGATGCTAACGGCAATGAGATAGTGCAGACCCTCCATCTTCTGCGAGAGGACGAGGATAACTGGTATCTGTTCGTCTGCAACACCGGGCACGATTTCCGTGAGAAAGATGAGGATGTTCCCGTGGCGGAACGGACCGACGGCTTCGACAGGGTAATGATTCAGCTTATGATCGAAGCAGAAGGCCGTCCGGTGGAACTGGATCCGCGTACGGGCGAGATGTCCGGCGCAAGGGCGGAGCGTCTTGGTGACGGATGGAGCATCGCCACGTCTCTGCCGCCGATCGGGAGCCGGCTGTTTGTCGTGCCCAAAAAAAGCTCGGATGAAACCCCTTCTCCGCGTCCGCGATTGGAAGTTCAGCGGAGTCATACAGTCAACCCGCCGAAATGGGATGTCACATTGTCCGATCACAATGTTTTAGTTCTGGACCGTCCCGCCTGGAGAAGCGGATCCGGCGATTGGGAATCGCCCGAGGAGATACTGCGGATCGACCGGAAGGTGCGGGAGGAACTCGGGTTGTCCCCTCGGGGAGGTGCAATGGTGCAGCCATGGGCGCGGGAACGGCCCGACGTGGAGGAGAGTGTCGGAGTCGAGCTCTCCTACGGCTTTGAAGTGGAGGCTGTGCCTTCGGGACCGGTTTTCCTGGGGCTGGAGCGGCCGGGACTGTACGATATCAGGGTGAACGGCATCGACTTGAGTCCCGACAGTGAGTGCGGATGGTGGACCGACCGCTCGTTGCGGAAAGTGCCGGTGGATCCCGCTCTCATGCGGGAAGGGGAGAACAGGATTGAGCTTGCATGTCGGTACGGCCACAAACATCCGGGTTTCGAGATGGTCTACCTGCTTGGCGAGTTCGGGGTTCAGATTGACGGGACGCAGGTCAGAGTGGTCGAGCAGCCCGAGGTGCTGGAAACGGGCGACTGGACGGAACAGGGCCTTCCGTTTTTCTCCGGTTCTGTGACCTATGAAACCCGGCTTGAACGACCGGTCGGGGACGGTGACCGGATTGTCGTGCGGCTGCCGGGATATGGGGGCGTTGCGGCGCGTATTTTTATCGACGATCGACCGGCCGGTATGGCCGCATGGCCGCCCGACGAGGTGGAGATAACCGACTACCTGAAGCCACAGGGGGGATCAAAACTGGGCATCGAGATCCTGGGGCACCGGCGAAACTCGCACGGTCCCCTGCACTGGACCGAACGACGGCGCCGGTGGACGGGCTCGGGATCCTTCCTGACGGATGGAGACGAGTGGACCGACGAGTACGAGCTCGTGTCGTGCGGGCTTACGGAGCCGCCGGAAATTCTCCTGAAACACTAACCCGTATTTTCACGAGTCGTCAGTGCGCCAGATATGAGAACAGTCAAAGGCGGGTGTCC
>JBKHGK010000252.1:0-3253 GCA_046539705.1 Candidatus Brocadiia bacterium
CGGCCCACAGCGCGGGCAATTGGCCGCAGCTCCGCCATCATATCGCCAAACCCGTCCAGCGTCAGTGACTGCGCACCGTCGACCATCGCTTCCTCCGGATCAGGGTGGGTCTCCACGAGAAGGCCATCCGCTCCGCCTGCCAGCGCGGCGCGGGCCAGAGCGGGCACAAGCGATCGCCTGCCCGCCGGATGGCTCGGATCCACTATTACCGGCAGGTGGGTGGCTTCCTTGAGATGCGCCAGAGCCCCCATCGAAAGCGTATAACGGGTCTGTTCCTCAAATGTCCTTATCCCCCGGAGGCACAGCATCACGCTGGAGTTGCCCGTCTTGAGGATATATTCCGCGGCCAGCAGCATTTCGTCGATCGTGGCCGATATCCCCCGTTTCAGCAGCACGGGCATGTCCGCCCGCCCCGCCTCCTCCAGCAGGCAGTAATTCTGCATGTTGCGAGCCCCTATCTGCAGAACATCGCTGTATTCGGCCACCATTTCGGCGTGTTCTGCTGACAGCAGTTCCGTGACCACAGGTAGACCGGTTTCCTGCCTTGCCTCGGCCAGTATCTTCAGCCCCTCCTCGCCAAGCCCCCGGAAGCTATACGGACTTGTTCGCGGTTTGAACGCTCCGCCCCTCAGTGCAATTCCACCCGCGGCCTTCACCCCGCGCGCCGCGCTCAGGACCTGCTCCCTGCTCTCAACGGCACAGGGCCCGGCAATCACCGCAAGCTGCTCCCCTCCCACCTCCAGATCCCCAAGCCGTACGGGCGTCACGTGGGGGGATATCTCACGACTTGCCAGTTTGTAGCGACTCAGAATCGGCACAGTGCGCTCGACTCCAGGGATGGCGTCCCAGTAATCCGGCGGGATCTCACGTTTGTCCCCGATCGCTGCTATAACGTTGCGCTGTTCTCCGCGCAGCAATATGGGCTCCAGATTCTTCTCCTCCACGCGTTGAATCGCATGGTTTATCTGATCCTCATCAGCATCCGACTTCATTACGATAATCATTGTTTGACTCCCAGCCTGAGTGCAATAAAAAAGCCCCGGAGCCGGCTGGCTCCGGGGCGCGCGTTGTCCTTTTCATTCACAACCAACGATTACAGCCCACCGGCCAGCCTCCTACCAGAGAAGACATAATAAAAATAGCGAAACGCAAACACGAAGTTCTTCCGTCCGCGGATCCATACCGCGTGGATAAGAATGTCTCTGTTATGCTTGCGTTCGGGCATGAAACTCATCCCGGGGAAGTGGCCTCAGTGGATAACACCATAACTCTACTACCATGGCTGATTAGTGTCAAATGGATGATTCACTCAGCATCCCTTACGGGCGAGGCTATTGTTTTTCAACCGGAGCAAAATCACCGGTCCAGAATCCTATCCCCAGTATTCCGGCGGCCGCCAGGACGATCGCAATGCTCAGCACCACGGCCGGGGTGAAAGAGCCCGTAACGTCAGCCACCCGTCCGCCGATCGCCGGCCCGATGATTCCGGCCAGTCCGTATCCCAGGAAACAGATCGGATACAGGTGGGGAAAGAGTTTTACGCCGAAGTAATGAGCCATCGAAGAGGCATAGACCACAAAACATGCCCCGAATCCCAAACCGCTGATGGTCACGGCCAGCAGCATAACCGGCGCAGGCAGAGATATGGAGAGTGGTATCAGCGCAAACCCCAGTGAGAGCAGGGAGAGTACAACGGTGGCTTCGGAACCAAGCCGGTCATGAATCTGCCCCCACACTACCCGCCCCCCGGCGTTTCCGAAGGCGAACAGGGAGATGCCAAGCGTTGCCATTTTGCTCTCCAGACCTGCGTCAATCAGGATCGGTTTCAAATTGCCCACCGTGAGCAATCCGGCGAAGGTGCCCGCAAAGAGCCCGAGCGCCAGCAGGATGAAAGGCCCGGAGAGCAGATGTGTCATCAGATTACCGGTCGCTTCCTCCTCCTCCCCATTGCCTTCCTCGGCAGCCGGTTCACTGAGAAACAGGGCCGATATAAACGCCACCCCACCGAAGCATATGGCAACAAGCCGGAAGACCGCCAGCACGTCCCACCCCGCCCCGGTCATCAGCCAATTGGCCACGTAGCTGAGCACCACGGCCCCACCACCAAATCCCGCCACCGCCACACCCGTGACCAGCCCCCGGTTATCGGGAAACCATTTCATGGCCACAGTGAGGGGACATACGTATCCAGCGCCTATGCCGGCGCCACTCAACACCCCGATTCCGAGCAGAAGGATGAGGAAATTCCCCCCCGAAAACGATGCCACCATATAACCCGAAGCAAACAGAAGCGCGCCGGCGCCCGCCGTCAGTCGCGGCCCCAGCCTCGATAAAACACGACCCGCCGGCACCATCACCAGCGTGAAAACGGCTATAACCACTCCGAATATGAACCCGCACTGCGTGTTCGACAAAGCGTATGTCTCGACCAGGCCGGGCACGAACTCGCTCCAGGCATACACCCCGCCGAGTATCGTCTGCAGCATAATCCCTGCCGCCAGAACGCTCCACTTTTTCATTTCAGCTCCTCCGTATACGAGGCAATCCCCAACTTTGTGTCGCGTCAGAATACCAGAATATCACGGAATAATGCAACAGGGCGGATCGTACCACAGGCTCTCCTGAGCGGCTATTGACCTTTGTAGCTATCAGCTAAAGAATCCCGGGTTTCATGCGGCACAGAACACAGCCCCTAACCCGTATACGGGATAGCCGGACGGCCCCGCTCATGTCATTTCCAGCAGAACGACGGCTCGTGCCTCCACTGCTTCCTCCCGACCCACCGGTCCCATCTTCTCGGCGCTCCGGGCCTTGAGGCTCACGTGTGATACGGGCACATGCAGCAACTCCGCAATGCGCCCGCGCATTTCTCCCCGACGGTCCCCCAGGCGCGGATATTCGGCGATCAGGTTGATATCCACGTTATGCACCTCAAACCCCCGGTTCTCTATCTTCTCCATCACTTCTTCCAGTATCAGGGCGCTCTCAATCCCGGTATATTCCTCGGTGTCATCGGGGAAATGTCGACCAAGATCCCCCATCGCCGCCGCGCCAAGGATGGCATCCGTAACCGCATGCAGGACAACGTCCGCGTCGCTGTTCCCCTCAAGTCCACGGCTACCGGGAAACTCCACGCCGCCCAGAACCAGTGTCTCACCATCCACCAGCGGATGAATGTCGTAGCCCATGCCGACTCTCATAGCCAGGTCCTCACATAAAAAAAACAATCGGTTGCCCCATCATCTTTTATTAT
>JBKHGK010000253.1:0-3239 GCA_046539705.1 Candidatus Brocadiia bacterium
CTCCGAACGGGCGGCGTCGTTGCAGCGCCTCCTCTCAGCTGCCAAAGGGCTGCTCTCCCCTGATTTGCTCCACGTTGCGGTCGGCCTGTTCTATCTGTCCGGGGCTGCCCCAGACCGCAATTCGAGTCGATCCCTCTGCCCCCAGGATGCCGCCTGCACCAATGGGCCAGGCCGTTACTCCGGACAGGAGGTTGAGCGCTTCGAGTTCGGTGAATATCTCTCCTCCGACCGGCCAGAGAGCGGGTCCGCTGCCGTCCGCCCGGGCCCTGTTCAGCGCTCCGGCCACCTCGTCCAGGTCACCCGGAATGCTCTTTTCGAGCCCCACCGGTATCAGAAGCGTTGCGCGCCTGGCGATGACGCTGCCTATGGCGGCACCTATGGTGCCTCCGGTCGGATGTCCGATGAGGATACCCGCCTGTTCCCGGTCATAATTCAGGGCATTCGCTCCCTTCACAAACACGTCCCCGGCACCCATCTCCTCGACCGAATCGGTGGCGGAAACTCCGTCCCAGCGCTCGCCATCCCGCAGCACCAGGTCGTCGAGTTTGTTACCTATGTCGGCTTCAGAACCGCCTTCCGGGGGCTGAGTGGTGCCCGTGCAGTAATGCGTTTTTTCGATACTTTCCCCCAGCAGTTCCTCCACCACATAGGAATTGGTGGTGCCCTTGGCGACGGCGACTATCCCTTCGTTGAGGACTTTCCGTTCATCAAGATAACTTTTTACGCCTCGTGCGATCAGGCGTTTGGATTCGGCAGCGGTGAACACATAACTTTTCTGCTGTTGTGTGTCGGACATAAGCTTTTCTCCTTTATGTTCGGATGTGGATGCAATCTGCGATATGTTTATCCCGGCAGAGGTATTCCTGCACGAAATCGACCAGGATGAAATGTAAAGCAATTCGGATGCGATACGCAAGCCAAAGATTTGTCTCGTTACGGCAAGGTTCCGTCTGATCCGACCCCCATCCGGGGTGACGAAGATCCCCTCAGCAAAAACCACGGAGCCCCCGGCCGGAGGGATTGAAATCCAGGTCCGGGCATTCCCGACAACCAAGCCGAATATTTCACAAACCTCAGAGCGTGATTATTCTAACAATAAGTTGATGAAAAGGTTACCGGACATAACAGGAGATCGTTTGCGGTGCAGGGTGTTAATGGCACAATGTGGGTTAAAGCTTGTCCTGCCCGAAGAGAATCTTATCCCCCTCCTCCTGGGCGATATCCTGGGCCAGCAGTTTTTTCCGCACGCTGGCATGATATTGTGAGAAACGGGACTGAGCCTTCCGGGCCAGTTTGTATCCTTTCCGCGGTTTCAGCAACTGTCCATTCCGGTTGTATTTCCGCTGCAGCTTATCGCGTTTTCTGTCCGAAATAGCCTGAAAGACGTCATCCTCGAGAGCACCGCAGAACTGCACCGATCCCGGCTGGCCGCGCCGACCGGTACGCCCGGCCAGCTGCCGATCCATCCTGTGCAGGGTATGTCGTTCCGTACCCAGCACATGTAAACCACCACGATCATTCACCTCGTCAGCAATTTCGATCTCCACGCCCCGTCCCGCCATATTGGTCGCCACAGTGACCTGTCCGACCTGGCCCGCTTTTGCGATAACCTTTGCTTCTTCGCTGTGATTGACGGCGTTGAGCACATCATGCTCAATCCCTTTCTGCCCGATCATCTCGCTGACTCGTTCCGAAGCATCAACGGACCTGGTTCCCACCAGCACAGCCCGACCGGTATCATGAACCTCCTGCACCTGATTGGCCACTTCTTCCCAGCGTCTATCGGAATCCACAAAAATGAGATCATCGAGGAACTCGGTCTGGTCCGGAATGCGCGGTCTGTACCGAACTGTTTTCATCGAGTAGACGCTCCGGAATTCCCGGCGCGCCTCCCAGGCCGTCCCGGTCATTCCGGCAAGATGATCGTATGGTCTTATGAGGGACTGTATGGTGACCTTTTTGGCCACTTCCTGGCGCGGCCGTACCGGCAGGCCCTCTTTGGCCTCAACGGCCTGATGGAGTTCGCCACCGAGATGCTGACCGATCTTCAGCCGGCCCGAAGTTTCATCAATCAGCACCACCTGGCCGTCCTTTACGACGTAGTGCGTTCCCTTGTGGTAGAGGTATTCCGCCTTGATAGCCTCCTCAACTCTTTCCTCCCACTCGGCCTCAAGGAGGTGAAAGTATCCGTACTGGTCCTTCAGAGGAGAAAGGTTCTTTTTCCCCTGGTCGGTCAGTTCAACCGTACGTTCTACTCTATCGACAGTGTAATCCCGGCCGTCCTGCAGCGATTCAAGGGCGAAACTGCGCACCACTTCGTACATCTCAGGAGGGCGCTGAATCTCAGCCTCCGTGCTGAGGGACAGGGGACGGCGGGCGTAATCGACCAGGATGCTGTCAACTTCGTCCATAATTGCACAGTAGCGTCCCCTCAGACAGCGGTTTTCCCGGGTGGTGCCGTCGATTTCACTCCGCATATAGTGCCACATATTGTGACGTCGCAACTGTTCCGGGTCCTGCTGGAAATATTCCCGAAGAAAATCGAATCCGAGCTGGGTAACGGTTGTGAATGTGATATCCTGCCTGTATGCTTGAGCACGATCGCGGGAAGGAGTATCCGCCAGCACGCAACCGGAGCTCAGCCCCAACAGCCGGTAGACCGGATCGAGTTTTTGCTGGTCTCTGCCGGCCAGGTAGTCATTGGCGGTCAGCACATGAACCCCATTTTTGTCAAGAGCATAGAGCGCGGCCGCAAGAGGGGCCACAAAAGTCTTTCCCTCGCCTGTCTTCATCTCCGCTATCCTGCCCTCTGCAAGCGCACACGCCGCTCTTACCTGGACGTCATAGGGCCGGATCCCGATACCACGCCGGCAGGCCTCCCGCACGAGAGCAAACATCTCGGGCATCAGGTCCCCATGTGAGGCCCCTTTTCGGCGCCGTCGTCGCAGGTCTATATATTTTTCCGGGAACTGTTCATCGGCCAGGTCCCGCATCTGCTTCTCCAGCCCGTTCACCTTATCCAGAATACGTCTGTAGCGCCATTTGGATATTTTTTCGTCAATCAAGCCCATGGTATTGTCCAGTTTGAAGTAATCATACGACCGACAGGCTCCGGAGCTGTCCGGTTCTGATACCCGTCATACCCCGGCGTGACCAGATAGTGTAAATTGAAAAGACATGAAATTGCAATGCCCGAGTGTCAGACCGTTCGGACGGCTACAGTGAACCAATCCCGCTCT
>JBKHGK010000254.1:0-3237 GCA_046539705.1 Candidatus Brocadiia bacterium
ACATTAATCTCTTTTCCCTCACTGCTCACTTCGACTCCTCCCGGACGTTCTTCGGTAACATCCTGAAAAACTGTAATCAGGGGTGCTTCTGCGCGGGCCCGGTAGGTGGCGGTAACGGGAAAGTGCCGGCAGTCGGCGAATGTGTACCCCCAGTGGACATCCTTCAGGTCCCGCTCTGGCTGGAGGGTGAGGTCGATATCCGGACGTCCCAGCGGCCGCACATGAAGCGTGGCATCCTCGCCGTCAACGACAAAGGCCGGACCGTCGTTGAGCAGCCCGGTGCGTCCGCCGCACTGATACTGGGCGGTCACCTGCCCGTCGGCCGTATCCGGTGTGAGGATATCATCCAGCAAGACCAGTTCTGTATCGCCCACCATGACCAGATGCCGCACCACACGTCCGGCAGCTCCCCGATAGGCGGCGGTTGCGTCGCAGGCCAGATACCGCAGATCACCCTCTTCGGCGAAGCTGAGCCTGCCCACGTAACCACGTGGCTGCTCGGGGGTGGTATCGTCGATGACCGGCAGACTGTGATGTTTCGGTTCGCCCTTGTAATATCCCGGATCGATCATCAGCCGCTCGCCGCGAACGTGGATGAAATAGCTGCCCGTATCCGGCTGGTTGTGATGGGTGTATGGCGGACGCGAGCCTTTCATGCCCGCGGACAGTGTGCAGTCATAATTCGATCCCGAGCGCATGATGCCGTACTGGATGTCATCCAGGACCCTGACCGTGGGGAGCTCTGGCTGATCGTGCTGCTCCGGTGTGTCCGGACGCAACAGAAGTCCCCAGAAACCGCCGCAGGAATACGGTGTTGGTCTGCCAGCTTTCTGGCGCTGGATGTATTCGCGCTGAGCATGATCCCCGTACCATGCGCCGAATTCATCATCGAAATAATTCGCACAGAACCAGGCAATCGAGTTGCCCACCGGCAGGGGTATGGTGTCGTTGAAACCATGCAGATTCCCGTCGTTGCAGAGTGATATCTTGACCATGTTCATGGCCTTGCGAATCCCCGGATGGCTCAGCAACCCGTCGTCGTCACCGCGAATCCGCTCCAGGGCCACCGCAAATTTCAGGAAATTCACCGTCCCGTACTGCCAGTACTGCGCCCCCTCGGTGTTGCCACCGTCAATCCCGGTGCAGTAGTCCAGCCAGTTCCAGATGAATTTCCGGGCGTAATACAGTCCCTCCCGCGCCAGTGCCGGTTTTTCCTCCAGCAAAGCCAGGCTCAGTAATCCCCCACCGGAGTTGCAGACCGGGTTGGCGTTGGGAATACTTGTGACGTTCCAGTGTCGTTCCCGCGCCGTTTTGAGATAGAGCTTCAGGAAGCGAGTCAGCACCCGTGTCCACACCTCGCGTTCCTTCTCATTGAAATGGGGATAAAATGCGTCGTAAGCCATAGCCAGTCCTTTGCTCAGGCCGCCCGTGTGGAGATCCATAAAGGGGGAGGTGATCATGACTTCATCGGCGACTTCGATGCACCGGGTTGCCAGGCGGATCAGGCGTTCATCACCGCTCAGCACCCATTTTGTGAAGTAATTGGCTCCTTTTGAAGCCAGATCCAAACGGAATTCACGGAAACATTCGATGGCGCACTGCAAAACGGTGCGATTGTGTCTGAAAAGCTCATCCTCGCTCAGATCATCCGGTTGGGATTCCAGGGCCTCGCGGGTTTCCTGCGGCATGGCAATATCGGCAAAAGCTTCTTTTGAATAGAAATCCGGTCGCCCGAGTAATTCATTAATCGCGTTCACAACCGTCCCGACCGCTTCCTCTGATTCACCGGTGGTGCGGTCAATCTCCCGTAAGGCGTCTTTCGCGGACTCGGGCAGCAGTTTCCAGATGTGAAGATGAGCCCGGGGCCCCCGCTCGTTTTCCTGCGGGAGCAAGGACTCGCGGGCGATTCGCAGCCAGTTGCCCGCCGATCCGGTGACCTCCAGCGACACATCCCGGGGGTCCGCCGGGATGTCCGCATCGTCAAAATCCGCTTCCTCCGGCTGGAGATTGCTGGCGATATACTCAAAAGCCGGTTTTTTGGCCTTCTCGCGAAGCGACTCCAGCTCCTCTTCGTTGAAAAACAGGCGGGGATGGTCGAGTTTGTCGACGGCGATCCGGTGATCTTCTTCCACACCTGCACGCAGCGTCGCCGCCCCGAGTAAGGTTCGCGCATGGTTATCTTCGGAGAATGCCACCCGGAAACGGGTGTAGAGCGGACGCTCAAGTTGCCATTCAACCGCCACCTCGTTCGTGCCGGGCGAGAGATCGACGCTTTGCGACTGCGTCTCTCCGGGGCAATCATCGCCGCGGTCCTGCATGAGGGCCACGGTTCCACGGAGGGTCCGGGATGTGCGGTTGCGGAGCACGGCAACTGCCCCGGATGGGCCTCCACTCTGCTCGCCCCCCGGACGGCGCAACTCCTCCAGTGTGACCTCCGGAGGGTTGCTGGAGAAAATGAACTCACCGAAACGTTCGGGATGATCAAAACCCAGCTGAACGGGAGCACTGCCCTGTATCTCCGGGTAATTATCCCCCCACCGCGTGAGCGCGATTACTCCGCGCACGACATCTCCGGGTCCAGGGGCATCAAGGTTCAGCACGGAAAACGGGAGGGTGGCCTCGAGTTCCCAGCCCCTCTCCGAAACCTCGACACTGCAGGAGACTCCTTCCGTTTCCCCCCCAGGCGTGAGGACGCGTCCGCTGCTGGCCAGAATAATCTGAGTTTGATCCAGATCACGCCGGTCGTCGGGCAGCACCCGCAGCTCGATATGATCCTGTTCCCAGAAATGAGGATCAGAGGGATCCAGCCCGGGAGAGATCACCGGCGCATCCTCCACAACGCTGGCCGAGAGGTGAAGGACACCCTCGTGATAGGCCATTCTCAGAGCCGGCGGATGTTCGGGGACGGATTCCCCGAAACGATCGGTGAGGAGCGGGACCGGCGGATACTCCGCCAGATCCTTGCGTGTCCCTCGATAGATCCTGTACTGCGGCGGACAAAATCGGTTGCGGGGGCACAAACCGGCGTGACGATGATGCAACACGGGCGAGGACTGCTGCTGGGCCATGAGACTGCTCCAGATGAAAACTGTTCAAAAGATGCACACGATATACCAACAATCCGTAACTATTCGGTAAAGTGCGTATCAGTGCGGTGCGTAACACAGCGCTTCCAGCCTGTCACCGTGCTGATACGCACTTTACCGAATAGTTACAAAAATCCACCCTGCACTATCC
>JBKHGK010000255.1:0-3229 GCA_046539705.1 Candidatus Brocadiia bacterium
AGGCTCCAGAGCGCCAGATCATTCTCGGGGCGCTATTGCGCTGAAAATAACGGAGGTCTATAATGTTCTGTACACTTAGCACGGTTTGTCTTTATTTGACTGGTGAGGGTTATGATTCCGGAGATTGTTCACGGCGATGATGCGGATTTTGAGGAGAAGTTATCCCGGCTTGAGCAAAGGCGCCAGATGGGGCAGGGGCTGGAGCCGAGCAATCGGGAGAATACCCTGAGGAAGGTGCAGAATATAGTCCGGGAGGTGCGTGAGAGGGGCGACGAAGCGCTTCTGGAGTTGACCGAGCGGTTTGATGGAGTGGAGCTGGCCAGGGGCCGGGTGCGGGTGAGCGAACAGGAGATAACCGCAGCCGTAGATTCCCTGCCGGCGGATCTGCGGGGGGCCCTGGAGAAGGCGGCCGATCGCATACGCACCTTTCAGGAGAACATACTGGTGCAGGAACCCTCTCCGATCCGGCAGGATGGGCGGGAGCTGGGATTGTGTTACGGGCCAGTGGACGCAGCGGCCATCTGTGTTCCGGGCGCTTCGGCGTCGCTCGCATCGAGCGTGCTCATGAATGTCGTGCCCGCAGCCGTAGCCGGAGTCGAGCGGATTGTGATGATAACTCCCCCCCGTCACGACGGCACGGTGTCTGCCGATCGGTTGGCGGCTGCCCGGATAGCCGGAGCAACCGAGGTTTACAGGGTTTTTGGGGCTCAGGGCGTGGCCGCGGCGGCTTATGGCACCGAGAGTCTTCCGTCGGTTGATTTCATAGCCGGACCCGGCAATATCTACGTCGCAACCGCCAAAAAAGTGGTGTTCGGGCAGGTGGGGATAGATATGATAGCGGGCCCGAGCGAGGTGGTCGTGGTGGCTGATGATTCCGCCAGAGCATCATGGGTAACCGCGGAGCTTCTGGCACAGGCCGAACATACCCATGGGAGTGCCATTCTGCTGACCGATGATGATTCTCTGGCCAGGACCGTGGCTGAGAGGATCGATGAGGAGGCCGGACAGCTCGCTGACCCCGGAGAAGTCGAGTCATGTCTGGAGGAGTTCGGCGCGATTGTTGTGGCACGGGATATGGATCAGTGCCTGCAGATTTCCAATCGGCTGGCGCCGGAACATCTGGTGTTGATGGTCAGAAATCCTGAGGATCTGCGGGATGAGATACGACATGCCGGGGCGATCTTTATGGGGCACTTCACGCCGGTTGCGGTGGGGGACTACATCGGGGGTCCTTCTCATACCCTGCCCACGGGTACCACTGCGCGTTTTTCAAGCGGGCTGACCGCCAATCATTTCCGCAAGAGCACCAGTTACATCCGGTATGACCGTTCCGCACTACAGAAGGACGGACCTGACATACGCCGCCTGGCGGAGGCGGAAAAACTCAAGGCACACGCCAGGTCCGTCGCGGCGAGAGTCGACGAGGAATAGCACCGGAACGCATCTTGTTCCCGAGCCGGAACATCGGGCGTCCTGTGCACACCGGCAGGAACGGCCATCGTGACCATCTTCGCCATCCGGCGCGATTGTGTGGGGGGCCTTACTCGTTCCGATCAAGGAGTTCTGATATCGCCTTATCGTGACTTTTGAGGCGATCTTCGAGCCGGTTCAACCGCCTCTGCTGGGCGACCAGAGCAAGGCCGATCAGCAATCCTCCTATTATCACGAGGATGCCCAGAACGAAGCTGGACGGAACCATCTTTTCCTCCCATCCCCCCCCGTCACCGTCATCATCCGGCGGCGGCCCGTGGGTTGCATAGGGATATTGCATCATTCCGGGTTGTTTTTCATTATCCACCATACGGACGCCTTCGTCGGCATCGTAATCTGCGTTATCCCCGTTGTTCTCAGAAAGTTCTTGCTTCATTTGCTCCTGTTCCTCATTATCTGCCTGTGTGGTGGAGGGAGATTCGTCGGCCGTTTCTTCTGTTGTTTCGCTGCTCAGGTCGGTTGTAATCGGTTCGTCTGATGCGTCGTCCAGGTCTTTCTCCAGGCCGTCATCGGGACCATCGTCGGTGTCCCCGCTGGCCTTCTGGGATACCTCCCGGCTCTCGGGAGGATCCGATTGATCCGCATTGGGCTCTTCTGAGTCTTTAATGGGCTGCACGTTGAGTTTTTTTTCGGTTTCACCCCGGGCCTCCCGCTGTCGTGCCTGCCACATCTGTCGGGGAGTCATCCCATTTCTGTCCGGGGATGCATCATCGTCGGATGTGTTGTCCTGTTTCGGCGTATCATTTTTGGCATCATCGTGTGTCATCGTCGTCCTCCGGACGGAACATTGGCTCGCGGATACGCATTAGTTGTTCGCGTGGCCCTTTTGGGCCTCCATCTCAACGACCTCCTGTGCCAGTGATCGGAAATCCTCGGTTCCGTGACAGTTTTCCTCGTATAGTGTGATCGGGACCCCGAATCCGGGTGCTTCGGCGAGACGCACGTTTTTCCGGATTGCCGTCTCGAAAACGATGTCTCCGAAATGTTCCCGGATATCATCCAGCACCTCCGAGGCGAGTGAGGTCCGCATATCGAACAGGGTGGGGATGATTCCGGTCACATCCAGTTCGGGATTCAGGGCGTCCTGGACCAGCTCGACCGTTTCCAGGAGCCGGCCCAGCCCCTGGAGCGCAAAAAACTGGGTCTGCAGGGGTATGAAGACCTCGCGCACCGCACACATGCTGTTCAGAGTCAGAAGCCCCAGTGATGGCGGACAGTCAATTATCAGGTAGTCGAACGCGTCGTCGCATTCACTGAGAGCACGAGCCAGAAATCTCTCGCGTCCCTCCCCGTGTTCGGTCATTTCCACCTCCATCCCGGCCAGGTCGATATTGGATGGGAGGGCAAAAAGATTATCCACATCGGTGTAAAAGATGGTGTCTTCCACCGAGTTTTCACCGTGCAGCAGGGTATATACCGACGGCTCGTCCCGTTCGACTTCGAGGCCGAGGTGCATGGACAGATTGGCCTGCGGGTCCATATCCACCGCAAGAACCGTGTATCCCTGTTCCGCAATGCACGCGCTCAGGTTGACCGAGGCGGTCGTTTTCCCGACCCCACCTTTCTGATTGGAAATAGCAATACTTCGCATGAATCTAATCGTCCGTGGTCGCAATGAATGTGATCCCTCATAATCGAACTACATTGTCACGCACCCGGCCCCTCAAATTCAAGGTATAACCCGAAACCCGCCCCTTTTCCGGACCTGCCGAACCCGCAAAATTCGTATGATAGCCCG
>JBKHGK010000256.1:0-3222 GCA_046539705.1 Candidatus Brocadiia bacterium
GAAGACACGCCCGATGAGGAAGACATGCAGGAAGAATGACGTGTCTCCTTACAGGCCGAATCTGCCAATGTGAATGCTGCTCCTGCCCCGGCCATGCGTCGGCCACCTGATCCACATATATCATGAACACAGAGAGAGCACTCAATCTGTACGAACGCCCCCTTTCCGCGCTCTCGGCGCTTGCGGACCGGCTGCGCCAGGAGAACTGCGGCAATGAGATGGCGCTCTGCTCCATCATCAATGCGCGGTCGGGGCATTGCTCCGAGGACTGCGCCTTCTGCGCTCAGTCCGCGCATAACAACGCCGAGACAGAGATCTACGATCTGGTGGACACCAACAGGATTGTGCAGGCCGCCTCCGAAGCGGCGGAGCTGGGAAGCAGCCACTTCGGTATCGTCACGAGCGGGGCGGGACTGCAGGATGATGAGATCGACCGGGTCGTCCGGGCCGTCGAACGCATCAACGATGAACTGGACATGAAAGTATGCGCATCCCTCGGCAACCTGTCGGAGGATGCCTTCGCCGAACTGAAGCAGGCGGGCCTGAATCGCTACAACCACAACGTGGAGACCTCCCGCCGGTATTTCTCGGAAATAGTCTCAACACATTCCTACGAGGACAGAGTTAATACAGTCCGGGCCGCCGCGGCACAGGACATATCGGTCTGCTGCGGGGGAATAATCGGCATGGGAGAGTCCCGCCGCGACCGGGTCGGCATGGCCGCCACGATAAGAGAACTCCCGGTTGACTCGGTGCCGATCAATATACTCATGCCGGTCCCGGGGACTCCCCTGAACGACGCCGAACCCCTGAGTTCAACGGAAATCCTCAAAACGATCTGTGTTTTTCGGGTTCTCATGCCCGATCGGACCATCAAGGTGGCCGGTGGGCGGGAATCGGCCCTCGGAGATTTCCAGGGCATGGCCTTCACCTCCGGAGCAAACGGGATGATAGTGGGCGATTACCTGACCCAGAGAGGCCGGTCGCCGGAGGATGATATGCGACTGATCGGGGAGCTTGAGGAGGCCTGGGGTTTGGAAGATAACGAATCATAATTCCCGTTACGCCCTGACAGGAGGATGAGCTATGTGGACCGTCCTGCTCATGCTGGGTTCATGTGTCTTTTATCTGGTTGCTTACCACACCTATGGTAGATGGCTGTCACGGAAGATATTCCGCCTGGACGATGAACGCACCACCCCCGCACACAGGCTTGAGGACGGAGTCGACTACGTTCCGTCCCGGCGAGAGGTTGTGTTCGGCCACCACTTCACCTCCATAGCGGGAACCGGCCCTATAGTGGGCCCCGCCATAGCTGTCATCTGGGGTTGGCTGCCCGCCCTGCTCTGGGTCCTGCTCGGGTCAGTCTTCATGGGGGCTGTGCACGACTTCGGGGCGGTGGTAATGAGCCTCAGACACCGTGGCGTGTCGGTGGCGGACCTTACGGGAGAGGTCGTTTGCAAGCGCGCCCGCGTCCTGATTATGGCGGTCGTGTTCTTCGAACTTCTCATAGTCGTCTCGATCTTTGCGCTGGTCATCGCCAGTGTTTTCGACCTGTACCCCAACTCCGTCATCCCGGTATGGTCGCAGATTCCTATTGCCATCCTGCTCGGAAGGGTCATCGCCAGATCCAACAGCAACCGAGCCGTCTGGCTGAGCTCCTTCGCCGCCGTCGCGGCCATGTATCTTACGGTGATCGCAGGTGCCTACGTTCCGCTGAACATACCCTCGATTATGGGCTTCCCCCCCACCTTCACATGGGCCATAATCCTGTTTATCTATGCCTTCATAGCGTCCGTTCTGCCCGTTCAGGCCCTTCTTCAACCGCGCGATTTTATCAATGGGCACCAGCTTTTCATAGCCATGGGCCTCCTTGCAGTCGGCGTACTCGCGGCACAGCCCCAGCTGGTTGCCCCTGCCCTCCAGACGGATGTGGCCGATGCCCCGCCGTTTATCCCCTTCCTGTTCATCACCATTGCTTGCGGTGCCATCAGCGGCTTCCACGCACTTGTGGCATCGGGAACCAGCAGCAAACAACTCGCCGATGAAGCTCATGCACAGTTTGTGGGTTACGGATCGATGCTGACTGAAGGGATGCTGGCCATTCTCGTGATCATTGCTGTCGCCGGGGGCATCGGCATGAGTTACAGCAAAAATTTCTCCATATCCCTGCCGCAGAGACAGTCGAGCTCCGAAACGGAAGCACAGCAGGACCCGGCCGACAGTCTACCCGCCGCAAAGACCGCCCCCGAAGACGTTCCCGAGGTGTTCAGAGATCTTCAGCTCTTCCGCTACCGTCATCCCGATGCCCCCCTTGATGTCGAACAAACCGATCAGGACACCCTGGAAGTGACGGCCAACCTGGAGGGCAGGGAAGCGTGGCGGACACATTATGGATCATGGAACGCCGCAGAGGGGCTGGGCGCCAAGCTGCGCGCATTCGTGGATGGCGCGGCCAATATGATGGAAGCCGCCGGCATACCGCTTTTCATCGGCGTGGCCATTATGGGCGTATTTGTGGCGAGTTTCGCCGGTACGACACTCGATACCGCAACCCGACTCCAGCGCTATATCCTCAACGAAACGGGCAAAATTACGGGTTGCTCCCCTCTGCGCAACCGCTACATCGCTACCGCCGTCGTTGTTCTGAGCGCTGGCGCCCTGGCTCTGTGGGACGGTCAGGGTGCCGGTGGATTGATACTGTGGCCCCTCTTTGGTGCGCTCAACCAGCTGCTGGCCTCTCTGGCCCTGCTGATCATTGCCATTTACCTTTACCGGCGAAATCGGCCGACCTGGATGGTGGTCGTGCCGTTTCTCTTCATGCTCGGCATGACGGCCTGGGCGATGATAATAAACATCCGCACTTTCCATCAGAACATCCTTCAGGGCAAACCCGAATGGCATCTGCTCATCATCTCCTGCATGGTGCTGGGCCTGCAGCTCTGGCTGACCGTGGAGGCGGCCATAATCTGGCTGAAAATCAGGCGTGAACGAACCTGAACCGGATCTTGCACTGAACCCGCCTTTCGCTCTATGATAAGAGGGTGGATTTCCTCCAGGAATAAACGGCTACGATATGAAAAAACTCATTATTTTATTCGCCGCCGCCGTGGCGGTCGGGGTGCTTATCTCGCAATTCAGCGGTAACGAAGCGGAACAGCCCGACTCTGACTCCGCAGAAAATACTGACCCGGATACTGAGATGCCCGCCAGCGACAGCGC
>JBKHGK010000257.1:0-3191 GCA_046539705.1 Candidatus Brocadiia bacterium
CCCGGCACCTGCGGGCTGTAGAATGAATTGACGTGGGTGAGGTTGAACCAGTAAGGTGAGGGGTGTTCAGCGATAATGTGGGCGGTGGAGAGGTGCCGGAGCGGCCGAACGGGGCGGTTTCGAAAACCGCTGAGCCCTTTTGAGGGCTCCGGGGGTTCGAATCCCTCCCTCTCCGCCATTTTTTTTTGTTCCGTCCGTTTTGTTCCCGTGTCCGTGGACAGACATCCTTTCACAAACGCTGCGAAAACCCCGAACTCAGGATAATACCCCGGTGGCTACTGGCACTGTTCTTTATCACGCCTTTCCTCTTCCAGGTTATTGGTGATGAAAACTGACCGGTGCATCATCCACGTGGATATGGATGCTTTTTTTGCGGCCATTGAGCAGCGGGATAATCCCGAATTCAAGGGACAACCGGTGGTGGTGGGAGCGGATCCAGAGGGGGGCGATGGGCGGGGAGTTGTATCGACCTGTTCCTACGAGGCACGCCGGTACGGAATACACAGTGCCCAGCCGATAAGCGAAGCATACCGACGATGCCCTCATGCCGTATTCCTGCCGGTCAACGGTCGCAAATACGCGCAGGTATCGCGCCAGATTCGCGAGATACTCGAACGGTTCTCCCCGCAGATAGAACCTCTGAGCATCGACGAGGCGTTCCTGGATGTGACCGACACCAAGCACCTTTTCGGAGGGAAACTCGCCACCGCCAGGCGGATCCGAAACGATATCAAACGACACACTAAACTGACCGCGTCACTGGGGCTTGGCCCCAATAAGATGGTGGCAAAAATAGCCTCTGACCTGGATAAACCCGACGGACTGGTCGTGGTGGAACCGGGGGAGGTGATGGACTTTCTCCACCCGCTGGATATTGAGACTCTCTGGGGCGTGGGACCCCGCACCGCCGAAACCCTCCATGAGATGAAACTCACCACGATTGGAGATATTGCCGATACCCCGGCCAACGTGCTGGAACAGAAACTCGGCACACACGGACGACATCTGTGGAAACTCGCTCACGGGATGGACAACCGGCCGGTCTCACAGGACGGACAAACGAAATCAATCGGCCATGAGCACACTTTCGGCGAGGACACCGATGATCGGCGCAAAATAGAGGGAACGATGATGACCCTGTGCGAAAAGGTGGCCCGACGCCTGCGCCAAAAAAACTTCCAGACGCGGACAGTCACCACGCGGGTTCGGCTGGAAGATTTCTCCACCTTCACCCGCAGTTCCACTCCGGGCCGAGCCATTAATGGGGCACCCGAACTCTACGAGGTCGCCATGTCCAATTTCGAACGGGTGGCCCGCGGTGGCTGCAGAATCCGGCTCATAGGGGTGAGCGCCTCCAATCTGGAACCGCCCAACGAACACCAGACCTCACTGTTTGCCGGACAGACCAACGCCCGACAACAACGGCTGAACCGGGCCATCGATACCATCAAGGACCGTTTTGGCAACGACGCGCTGCGCCATGGCACCAGCCTGCTCACCGACAACGAATCCGAAAAGCCCGCCCCCGACAATGCAGACTGAGTGGAAAGGAACAAATGCGCCCCTATTTTTGTTTCCCTGAGCCCCGGCGAGGAGCATCAGCCGTGGCCATGCCGGATCCTCGCCCGCCATACCGGCGGGTTATCTGCCTCAGCCACAGCGGACAGCCCGCCGACGACCAGCGCGATTCCACAGGATCATACCGGGTTACGGCTGAGGACGCGCCTTGAGAAACGGGAGAGCACAGACGGGAGACACACCAGAGCACCCGATACCGATCAGTTACCCCGGCAACCCTTTTTCTGTCCATTTCTTCTCTATCATTCCCACCCGCGCGAAGCGGTTTCGGGTTTCGCGACATATATCCGCACACGCATTTTCTTCGCTTGCCTATTTTTGGCCGTTTTCATCCCCCCCTTTGGCCACCTCCCCGGCTGCCACCCTGAGGCCCCGACCCGCCGCATTTCCATACAGAATCTCCAGTCGGCGCAGAAAACGTATGTCGCTGCGCCAGAACGGAAATTGGCCGAGCCTCCGCGGTATTTCCGCCGGACTCTCCGGAATCCTCGCGGGTGGACAGACAAACTTCTCCGACTCAGCGCTTGACCAGAACAATTCCGGATCGACCGGCAGTGGTTTGGGCTCGACGGCGCCCCCCACAGCCTCTGGCTCCGTCCGCTCCCCAAGCTCGGCCATAAGCTCCTCCCGGGGCTTCCCCCTGAGCCGGAACATCAAAAACGGATCCCGATCAAACTGCTCTCCCAGCAGGTAATACACCGCCGCAATGTGTTTGCAGGGATTGCTGTGATCCGGACACGTGCAACGGGTACCGATATCACCGTGTCTCTGCGGAAACAGCGAGGCCCCGACCTCCTGAAAACATTCCTGAATGTCCTCCGGCATGACACCGGCAAGCAGTCGCGCCGCATATAACGCCCGATCCGTCAACAGTCCCAGCAGCCGTTCCCACTTCCGGTCATCTATCACCGGAAATTCGATCTGTACCTGATAGGGGCTCCGGCGTGATCCCTGCACCTCGGCCTCAACGAGCCCCGTCCGGACAGTGATCGAGATCACCTGCCCCTTCCGGGCATAACGTTTTCCGCGCTGAAGCCGGTTTTTGATCGGGTGTTTTTCAAGAACGGCAATCCAACGTCTGGCCCACCAGCTTTCCCCGAATGCCCCGCGTTTGCTATGGGCCTTTATCCCACCCTCCACCTCACGAGCCTTTGATGATCGATAATAGCGTTTCCACGACATGATAGATTGGCCCCTGAAAAGCAGATGACAGCGTATTTTAAAACGGCCCGCCCCGCCTCGCAAACCCGTGCGGCACAGTTGGGAAAACTCAACTGGTCGATCATCCAACCCATGGTGTCGCACACAATGTCTACACCAGGGAAAAATAAAACGGGACTCAGCTGGTACAGGCAATGCCGGATAACGGACGCCTTCTAATGGGCGCCTTTTTTATTGACTGAATCCAGATACCGACGCAGAACCTTCGCATGAGTATTCACTGAACCACGTTCATTGCACAGATATCCGGAAATAAGTAGGTGCCGAGCGCCGCGCGGCTCCTTCTCTGAGCGACACAGCCAGGCGTGGACGTTACTTTGCGCTCGGACAACGACGCGAACCCGTATATTTCACGAGTCGTCAGTGCGCCAGATATGAGAACAGTCAAAGGC
>JBKHGK010000258.1:0-3170 GCA_046539705.1 Candidatus Brocadiia bacterium
TTCCGTTTTTACTGATCACAGCTTACCGATCACTGATTACCCGCTTGTTTTGGGGTTAGTGCCATTGCCGGCCCAGGAGCCCTCGCAGGGGGGACAAAGGCTGGCGCAACCCAACAATCAGACATCATTCATACTGAACGCATCACAGAGGATAAGGATTATGCAAAACACCATCGCGCTATCACCGGCGGAGCTCCGCAGTTTCAGTGTGCCGCACGTATTCTGTCTTCTGGGTGAACGACAGTATGTGCTCGGCCTTGGTTCAGTCATCATGGCGAGCGACATGAGGATCAATTGCCGGGTCAAGGAGACCCCGGAGGATTTTCGCCTGATGGTCGAGCCGGCCGACCTGATCGACCAGACCGTGAAGGATCATCTCCGTCGCTGGCGGGGGGCCCTGGAGAGCGCCGCCCGATCCCCGGACGAGCTGAGGGGGCTGGATGTGGTGCTGGAGATCCCCGAGGCCGAGAGTGCCGATGGGCTCATCGACCGGCTGGCGAGCCCCGCCGCGGCGGTTTCCCTGGCCACCGTGCTCCAGGCTCATCGGCGGGAAGGCGGGACGGTGCAGACGGTGGATCTTGCCCGGACCGCCGGGGAGATGCTGGAGGAGGTGGCCGAGGATAGCAGCGCTTATCCATCCCGATACGATGCGCTGTGCAGGGCGTCCGCCGGCGGAGGAGTCAACTACATAGCCCCATCGGACGAACCGCTGAACGCCCAGCTGCTCGTCCCACCGGAGTCCATGATCCTTATCTACGGCAGCGATGCCGGGACTCAGGCACGCACGCCTGGATGGGAGCGGAGTCTGCTGGGCGCGCTGCAGAAGCTGGGAGGTTCCGAGGAGCTTATCTCGGCCGTTGACCAAAAAGGTCTTGAGGGGCTTTTTGAGATGACAACCGGCGACCTGGAGGATGATGAGATTGCCGTGCTCTACGCTCTGGTGCGTGTGCGGCAGATGATACAGGAACTGCTGGAGACGCTTGACCGGGAGGTGCGGGATAACGACCGGCTCGCGGAAGTCTGCGATGAGGAGAGCACTCTGCTGGAAGATTACTTCGGGTTTGCGGCATCGGAGCTGAGAGAGATACGCCAGAAGTCGGTGGAGGCCGGAGCCCTCGGGGCGAAGTTCACGCATATGTTCGGCGGTCGTCCGGCTCTGCTGTGTATTGCACCGGGCCGAAGAGATGAGGTAACATCGATGCTTGCCGACGAATACGGGCGGGCGGGGGTCCGGCGGCTGAATGTGGATTCGGCCGGTATAAAGAGTGAAATGCAATAAGGGAAAGGCTCAGCAGGAATGGGTCCAATAACGGATTTTCATACTCACGCGTTCCCGGACGAACTCGCATCGGAAGCAATCGACAAACTCAGGGAGAGACAGAGGGAGGGTGCGCACGGCCCGCACCTGGCCGGGACCACGGCGGATCTGCGGCGCTCGATGGACCGGGCCGGAATCCAGCGCAGTGTCATCTGCTCCATTGCCACCGCTCCCACACAGGTGGAGCCGATCATAAAGTGGTCCACGGACATCCAGGGCCCGCGGCTCATTCCTTTTGGCTCCGTTCACCCCGAATCCCGTTCCCCGGACGACGACGTGGAGGCCATCGCGGAGGCCGGCCTCCGGGGGGTGAAACTGCACCCGCTTTATCAGGGTTACGATCTTGCGGATCCGGAGCTGCGGCCCCTGTTTGAGCTGATAGAGGAACACGACCTCGTGCTCGTTGTGCACTGCGGCCTGGATTTCGCGTTCCCCCCCGACGATGAACGTGCCCATCCGGAGAAGGTGCTTGCCATTCACGAGAACTTTCCGGGCATCCGCCTCGTGGCGGCGCATATGGGAGGGTGGAGACGGTGGGAGGTGGTGCTTGATACGCTGGCCGGACGCAAGGTGTATCTGGAAACCTCATACACCATAGGATATGCCGATGACGAGGTGCTGCAGGAACTGATCCGGGTGCATCCCACCGATAGAATTCTCTTCGGGACCGACAGCCCCTGGCAGGGCCAGAAAGAGACGCTCGAGGAGGTGCGAGCGCTGTTCCCCGATCAGGAGGACCGGCGGCTTGTTCTGTGCGAGAATGCATGCCACCTGCTGAACGACACCCCATGAGAATTCTGTTCATAGAACCATATTTCGGAGGTTCGCACCGCGCCTTTGCGGAGGGCTATCGCCGCCACAGCGCGCACGAGGTGGAGCTGCTGACCATGCCCCCGCGAAAGTGGCGGTGGCGCATGCAGGGAGGGGCGATGTATCTGGCCGATCGCCTTCCCGATAACCCACCCGATATGCTCCTGGTCAGCGATTTCCTGGATCTGGCCACCCTCAAAGGGCTACGGACTCAGTATCTCTGTGAGGTGCCGTCTCTGGCCTATTTCCATGAGAATCAGCTCAATTATCCCGTCAGGAATGATCGACCGGACGAGGAGGCGGGGCTGAGAAACATCACCACAGCCCTGGCGGCGGATCATGTCGCTTTTAATTCCCGATACAACCGCGACAGTTTCCTTGAGTCCACCCGGCAGTTGCTCGGACGGGCCCCCGATTGCGTGCCGTCGGAAGTGGCCACCAGGATCAGAGCGCGATCTGACGTCATCCCGGTGGGGGTGGATCTCTCCCGGATCGATTCACTGCGTTCACCGGACAGCAGCACGGATAATCCCCTGCGGCTTCTCTGGAATCATCGGTGGGAATACGATAAGAATCCGGAGACCTTTTTTGAGGTGGTCGAAAGGATGGAGGCCACCGGGCTTGAGTATCAGCTGAACGTGGTGGGGGAGAACAGGGGCGAGGTGCCGGCGGCGTTTGAACGCGCCAGGGACAGGTTCGGGCATCGGATCAGGGCTTTTGGAACCGTGCCCGAACGCGAGGACTATCTGAAGGTCCTGCTGGAAAGCGACGTGGTGGTTTCCACGGCCATACACGAGTTTTTCGGCGTGGCGGTGGTGGAGGCGATGTATGCGGGATGCGCTCCCCTGCTGCCGGACCGTTTGAGCTATCCGGAACTGATCCCGGAGCACGTGCGGGAGGTCTGCCTCTATCGGGATGCGGACGAGATGTTCCGGCAGCTCCGGCGCTGGAGCCTGAATCCCTCCGGTGCCCGGGCAATTGACCTGCGCGAACAGATGTCGAGGTTCCGCTGGGAACGGGTGGCGCCGGAACTGGACGAGCT
>JBKHGK010000259.1:0-3169 GCA_046539705.1 Candidatus Brocadiia bacterium
AGCCGCTCGAATTCTGATCCGGGTTTTCGAACGGGGCCTGAGCTCAGTCGGCGAGTGCGTATCGTATCACGCACCAGAAGGCCCGGAAGGCATCCAGTATCCCGATCTTTTTCCCCTCCTCGTAGGTCCGTCCATAGTATGAAATGGGGACCTCGAATATGCGCCAGTCGCCCCGGGCCAATTTCTGTGTGATCTCCGGCTCAACCCCGAAGCTTCTTTCCTTCAGCTCGATCTCGTCCAGCACCTCCCGGCGGAACGCCTTGTAGCCGGTTTCCATATCCGTCAGGTTGAGATTGCTCACAGCGTTGGACCACAGCGTCAGAAGTTTATTGGCCACATAGTGCCAGAAATAAAGGACCCTGTGCGGGCCTCCCAGGAAGCGGGACCCGTACACGACATCGGCTCGGTTTTTGTCAAACGGGTGTAGAAGCACCTCGTAATTCTCCGGATCATATTCAAGGTCAGCGTCCTGGATCAGAACGATCTCCCCTTCGGCCGCCTCAAAAGCGGTCCTGAGCGCCGCTCCCTTCCCACGATTCCGCTCGTGACGCAGCAGTTTCACTCCTCTGTCCCGGAACTGGAGAACCTCCTGGGGCGTATCGTCGGTTGACCCATCATCCACCACTATGACTTCTTTGTCGATGGGGTTGTCCAGAACAAGCTGCAGTATGTCGGCGATGGTGGATACCTCGTTGTAGGCAGGGATAACGACCGACAGTTTCGGCCGGGGGTCGATTCCCTCGCAATCGCGGGGCGTCCGGGGACCGGAGGTGGTATCAGTCATGTGCGGGTGCCTGTTCAATATGAGCGGTATGTGCGGAGAAACTCCAGCGCGAATTCATAGATCTTCAGTCTCACATCGGGCGGGATGAAGTGGTTTGAAGGAACCGTCTTGACTTCTCAGCCGGTGCTTTATATAGTGCTACGCCACGAGGCGCATGAGACTGACCTTTTATCGCAAATCCTTCCAGCACGCAAGTAAACCATGAATGTAACCCCTTCAGATCGAGTTCAGGCAATCGGCAGCTACGCTTTTGCCGAGGTTGACCGGCAGGTTGAGAAACTGCATCAGCAGGGCATTGACCCCATTGATTTCGGCGTGGGAGATCCCACCATACCCCCTCCTGAAGAGGTCAGGAGGGCCACCAGGGACGGTGTGGAAACCCACAGATGTGCCGGATATCCCAGTTATGTGGGGATGGACCGGTATCGTGAGGCCATTGTGGGGTGGACCCGAGATCGGTTCGGAGTGGATCTGAACCCGGATACGGAAGTGACCTCCACCATCGGTTCCAAGGAGGGAGTCTTTAATTTTGCCGAGGGTTTCGTGAATCCCGGTGATGCGGTCATTGTTCCCACGCCTGGTTATCCACCGTATACCCGGGGCACCCAGTTCGCGGAGGGAGAGGTGTATTACGTGCCTTTGCTGCCGGAGAATGATTATCTGATCGATACCGATGAAATCCCGGCCGACATTGCGCGTGCGGCGAAGATAATGTGGGTCAATTATCCCAACAGCCCGACCGGCACCGTTGCCCCCCCTGAATTTTTTGAACGGGTGGTGGAGTTCGGACATGAAAATGACATTATCGTGGCCAGTGACGAGGCATATACCGAAATATATTACGGCGATGCCCCGCCGACCAGCATCCTGGAGGTTGAAAAGGAGGGGGTTGTGGTTTTTCAGAGCCTGTCCAAACGCAGTGCTATGACGGGCTGGCGGTGCGGATGGGTGGCGGGCGATGAACGGGTTGTGGAAGTTTTCAAAAAGGTGAAAACGAACATAGACAGCGGCACGCCGAATTTCGTGCAGGAAGGGGCCATAGCCGCTCTGGAGGATGAAAAGCACGTCAGGCAGAGCCGAGCCGATTATCGGCACAAGCGCGATGTGCTGGCCGATGCGCTGGTGGAGAGCGGACTGCCGGACTGTCGCCCGGATGGCACAATCTATCTCTGGCAGCAGGTCCCCGAGGGGTATTCCAGCGTCGATTTTGCCACCCGCCTTCTGGATCCCGAGATTGCCGTTGTGACGACGCCGGGGGGCTGGATCAGCGATGAAACCGATACCGGGTTGAACCCCGGTGAGGGCTTCGTCCGTTTCGCTCTCGTCCCCTCTATCGAGAATACAGAGAGAGCCGCCGACCGGATTCGGCAGGCCGAATGGTAAGATATTGCGAGGTTCGGAAATGAGTGAAACGAAAGAGAAGGTTTTCAGCGGAATACAGCCCAGCGGTATCGTTCATATCGGTAATTACCTGGGGGCTATCAGTAACTGGGCGACGATGCTGGATGATTATGATTGTATTTTCAGCATTGTTGACCTCCATGCTATGACCGTGCCCTATGAGCCGGAGCAGATGCAGAGGCGCATCAGAGAGGCTCTTATGATCAACATGGCCGCCGGGCTTGATCCCGAACGGTGTACACTGTTCGTGCAGAGTCATGTGCCGGAACATACGGAACTGACGTGGATACTGGGAACCTGCGCCTCATACGGTGACCTGACTCGCATGACGCAGTTCAAGGAGAAAAGTGAGCAGCATCAGGAACACGTCAACTCCGGACTGTTTACTTACCCGGTGCTCATGGCTGCGGATATACTGCTCTACAGGGCCACCGTGGTTCCGGTGGGGGAGGACCAGACCCAGCATCTTGAGTTCGCGCGGGAGGTCTGTCGGGCGTTCAACAACCGGTTCGACGAGGTCTTTCCCGAACCCGAGCCCCTTTTCAGCAATGTTACCCGGCTGATGGGGCTGGACGGCCAGAATAAGATGAGCAAAAGCCTGGACAACTATATCCCGGTTCTGGCCGAGCCGGAGGAGATCAAGGAGATGCTGCGCGGTGCCGCCACCGATCCCGCCAGGGTCAGACGGGACGATCCGGGCACCCCGGAAATATGTAACATACATACAATGCACCTTGGATTCTCATCCGATGAGGACGTGAAGTGGTGCGAAGAAGGGTGCCGGACGGCGGGTATCGGGTGTGTGGAGTGCAAGATGAAACTGGCCGAGAATATGATACAGGAGCTCACTCCCGTCCGGCGAAAATATCGGGAATACGAACAGAATCCCGCCTATGTTGACGACGTAATGGAAGAAGGGGCCAGAAGGTGCCGGGAACAAGCGGAGAAAACCATGCAGGAGGTCCGTAAGGCGACGGGCCTTCG
>JBKHGK010000260.1:0-3148 GCA_046539705.1 Candidatus Brocadiia bacterium
CACCCGCCTTTGACTGTTCTCATATCTGGCGTACTGACGACTCGTGAAATATACGGGCTATTCCCCCTCCTGGTCCAGGCCATGTTTGGTCTTCTCCCAGTAGCTCGGGTTTGTGATAAGCTGGGCGAAACCCTTCCAGGCCCCTACACTTGCCAGAACCCAGTAAAACGGCAAGAAAAGGCAGTGTTTGACCAGATCATAGTACCCCCGCTGATAGGTGGCCAGCAAACTGGAATAAATGAAGACAAAGTTGCCGGCGAAAAGGCACAGCAACCCCCACAGAATCAGCGGAAACGGAAAGAGGACACTGACTTCCTCCCACCGGAAGATAAACCAGCCGGCGGTGAGCAACCAGTAGACGGGGTTGATGAGCAGACACAGAAAGGTCCCCCCCACCATCAGGTGAAAGGAGAGCGTCTTGCCGGGGCCCAGTGTCAGAAGATGGGAGAGGGGCCGGCGCAGGTGCACGAGATAGGTCTGGATATAGCCCTTGGTCCACCGGGATCGCTGTTTGACCCAGAAGCTGAGGTCGCTGCACGCCTCCTCCCAGGTGGTGGAATCCAGTATACAGGTGCGATATCCCCGCATGGCAAGCCTGACGCCCAGGTCACAGTCCTCCGTGACGTTAAAGGGATCCCAGCCCCGAAGCTCTTTCAGAACGTCGACGCGAAAATGATTGCTGGTACCTCCGAGGGGAATGGGGGCCTGCAGATAGTCCACCCCGGGCAGCATCAGGTCAAACCAGACGGAGTAATCGGTGGTGAACCAGCGAGTGAGGAGGTTCTGGCGCTGGTTGTAGAAGTTCAGTTTGGCCTGAAGGCATATGACATCGTCCGGAACGTGGCGGAATCCGAGTATGGCCTTCTTAAGCTGGTCAGGTTCGGGGCGGTCCTCCGCATCGTAGATGACAAGATAGTCCCCGCGGGCCAGTCCCAGCCCTATGTTACAGGCCTTGGGCTTTGTGCGGGGCGGTTCGTCCGCCGGCACCCGCACCACCCGTATCCAGGGGGGCAGATCCAGCGCCCGGGCGGCACGTATCGTATCATAATCATCCTCTTCCAACAGCATCAGAACATCCAGTTTGTCCTCAGGATAGTCCAGTTCCCTGAGGCCCTCCACGAGGCCGGGGAGCACGTCGGCCTCCTCGTAAAGGGGAAGCAGGAGGGTGTAAACCGGCAGCTCATCCTCGTCAAGATCCTGGATCTGGTCGGTTGAAAACTCAAGTTCCCGCTCCGAGGTTATGGCCAGGTGTATCAGATAAGCTTTGAAGCCGACGACCACCAGGTAGAAGGTGAGGCATATCCCGTTCATCGCAATCAGGGTGACCGTCCAATCCGCCAGGAATCCGGCGGCGAGGGCCAGGCCGATGAGCACAAGCATCACTTTCTGCAGTCGCGTCAGTACGATCGCTGCGCTCATCGTTCGTTCTTCCCGCGGAAGCGCTCGCATCATCGCGCGGGCTTCGTCGGTGATCGGAGTCTCATGGGGATGTCCGGATGGCCTGTGCTGATCGGCTGACATGGTGGATCCTTGAAAAGACGCGGACTGAGAATACATACACCGCTCGCGGAGTTCTGTTCGTCGGGGACTTCCCGGGGGCTATTTTCGGATCTCGGACATATCCACCCGATCCTTCCAGTCCTCTACCTGTTCTCTGACCAGGTCCGGCGATGAAGACCCGGGGGTTCTGTAGTTTTGCAGACACGTCCGGCTGCCGAGCACTTCATAAACGTCCTCGCCTATGATTTCGCTGAATTGCCGGAGCTCATCCAGCCCAAGCTCCTGCAGGTTTTTGTCCCGGGATGCCGCCTCATGTACGGCCGCCCCCACGATCCGGTGGGCCTCACGAAATGCCATGCCCCGGCCCACCAGATACTCCGCCAGAGCAGTGGCATCCACATGCCCCCTTGCGGCGGCACGCTCCATGTTGTCCTCCTTGAACGTCGTGCGCGGGATCATGGCGGCGAGCATTGAGAGGCATCCCTGCAGCTGATCGCTGGCATCGAAAACCGCCTGTTTGTCCTCCTGCAGATCTCTGTTGTAGGCCAGAGGTTGCCCTTTCATAAGAGTGAGCAGATGCGTGAGGTGGCCGTACACCCGACCGGTTTTGCCCCGGATCAGTTCCAGCACGTCCGGGTTTTTCTTCTGCGGCATTATGCTTGACCCGGTACAGAAGGATTCATCGATATCGATGAAATCATACTCGGGCGTTGCCCACAGCAGCCATTCTTCCGCCAGACGTGACAGGTGCATGGAGATGGTTGAGAGGCAGAAGACGTATTCGACGGCAAAGTCCCGGTCGCTGACTGCATCCACGCTGTTGCGAAAATGTCCGTTGAAGCCGAGCTGTTGCGCGGTGAAGTCCGGTTCCACCGGTAGCGTGCTCCCCGCCAGAGCTCCGGCGCCCAGCGGGCTCACATTGGTCCGTTCCCGGCAGTCATCCAGCCGCATCCGATCCCTGTGCAGCATCTCCACGTAGGCCAGCAGAAGATGTGAAAGGAGCACCGGCTGGGCATGCTGCAGATGCGTGCAGCCGGGCAACACCGCATCATCAAACACCTCCGCGCGGTCCACCAGCGCAGCCTGGCAGTGTTCGAGCAGATGCCCGGTCCGGTCGATGGCCTCCCGAACCCACAGACGGAGATCGCATGCCACCTGATCATTCCGGCTCCGAGCGGTATGAAGCTTCATGCCGGGCTGACCGATGCGATCGATCAGGGCGGCTTCGATGTTCATGTGAACGTCTTCGTGGGCGGTGTCGAACTCAAAAGTGCCACCCTCTATCTCCTCCTGAATCTCCTCCAGCGCGGATCTGACCTGGACAAGCTCCGAGTCCGAGAGAAAACCACATCGGGCGAGCATCTGCGCGTGTGCAATACTTCCCCGTATGTCCTGTCTGTAGAGCCTCTTATCAAACGATACGGATTCGGTGAACTGCTCCACCTTCTCGTCCATTTCCTTCTGGAATCGGCCACCCCAGAGTTTGTCGTCTTTGCTCACGATTTATTTCCCTTGATATTGAAGTCGGATACAGAGATGAACATGATACGAAAAACCATCAGTTTTTTCATCTCGCTCGCACGATCTGGCGGCCTTCTGATGTTTGCGCGCCTGTCTGGGGCTCATACTGTCCCGCCCGCTGCTGGGT
>JBKHGK010000261.1:0-3145 GCA_046539705.1 Candidatus Brocadiia bacterium
CCACTATTGCCCACTGGCCCATCCGGCTCGGCCCCACGAATCAGCTCATATCTGTTTCTAAGCCCTCTACAGGGCATTTCAACAGGTTGGCATCACACTTGCTTCTATTACTGATGACCGGTCAAGTGGCTCTGATCAGGCCACAAACTTGTTAACTTTGCAGTCTCGTGCAAACTTACACCACACCAACAGGAGAATGTCGTATGTCGAAACTGTCAGGAGACGACCATTGGTACAGGCGTATGTTTTCGGGCACGACCGTGAAATTGTTTGCGGTGACCGCCCTGCTTGCGACGGTTCTATCTTTTCGGCCTGCCACCGGTCAGGACCCGGAGGACGAGGGAAGGCTCAGTGCGGAGGAGTTCCCACTCAGCTTTGAGGCCGAGACAACACTCAACGCGAAATACGTCTGGCGTGGTATAAACGTCGTGGACGGCGCAGTCCTGCAGCCATCGGTCACGGCCTCTTACGAGGGTCTGTCACTGAACGTCTGGGGCAACATGGATCTGGATAACGTCGGAGGTAATTCGGGGGAATTCACGGAAATTGACTATACCCTGGATTACACGTTTGATGGCGAACTTGCCGATATCAGCGTGGGCACGATTTATTACATGTTCCCCCATTCATCGGCCGCACACGGCACTCAGGAGCTCTATCTCAGCGCTGGGCTGGATGCTCCGCTGTCCCCTTCCGTCGGGATTTACCATGACATCGATCTGGCGGACGGGACTTACCTGAGCCTAAGCGCAGGTCATACGTTCGAGGATCTGTACAGCCCGGCCGATGGAATGGACGTAGGATTCTCACTGGATGGCTCGGTGTCATACGCCAGCTCAAATTACAGTGATTTTTACTACGGCCGCGATGCCAGCGGATTCACCGATGCCCTGCTGAGCCTCTCTCTGCCGATCACGTTTGAGGGCGACTTCGCCATCACCCCTGCCGTGCATTACTCCAGTCTTCTGAGCGACGGAGTGAGGGATGGTATGTCGGATGATGATAATTTCTGGGGCGGGATAACTCTCTCCTATTCGTTCTGACCGGTGCCCCGACCTATCGCAAGAACTCAGTGTGAAGGAGACTTGAAGATGTTCAAACGAAGTAAAAAAGTACTGACCCTGCTCGTTCTACTTCTGGCGGTCGGCGGGACGGCTCTCGCCGATGAGCCGTCGTCCGCCTCCGCGGAGAACGCGGTCGCCATTGATACCGTATGGATGCTTGTGGCGGCTTTCATGGTGTTTTTCATGCAGGCGGGATTTGCGATGGTTGAGGCCGGATTCACCCGGGCCAAGAACGCGTGCAACATCATCATGAAAAACCTGATGGACTTCTCAGTGGGCTCACTTGCCTACTGGGCGGTGGGGTTTGGACTGATGTTCGGTGCCTCCCAGGCCGGTCTGTTCGGCGGGGACGGATTCTTTCTATCCGCCGGTGATCCTTCGACGTCTGACGGGCTCTGGCAGATCGCATTCTGGCTGTTCCAGGTGGTGTTCGCGGCCACAGCCGCCACGATAGTGAGTGGAGCCATGGCCGAACGAACGAAGTTCGTGGGCTATCTGGCCTACAGCGTGGTAATCTCCGGATTGATCTATCCTGTCGTCGGCCACTGGATATGGGGTGGCGGCTGGCTGGGAGAGCTCGGTATGGTGGACTTCGCCGGCAGCACGGTGGTTCACAGCGTAGGTGGATGGGCTGCTCTCGTGGGGGCGATGATCCTGGGCCCCCGGGACGGTAAATATGCCACCGACGGAAACCGAACGACCTCGCGTGCGCTGCCCGGACACAGCATACCGCTTGGTGCTCTGGGTGTGTTCATTCTCTGGTTCGGCTGGTTTGGTTTCAACGCCGGCAGCACCACGGCCGGTACAAATCTGGCGATCGGGACCATAGCGGTGACCACAAACCTCGCCGCCGCAGCCGGTGCCGTCTCCGCCATGTTCACCGTGTGGGCCATGCTGGGCAAACCGGATGCCAGTATGACGCTGAACGGCGCACTCGCCGGGCTTGTGGCCATAACCGCGCCCTGCTCGGTGGTGTCACCGGGAGCGGCCATAGTGATTGGGCTTCTGGCCGGCTTCATAGTGGTGAACTCGGTCCTGCTCATAGATCGGGTTCTGCACATTGACGACCCGGTCGGTGCAGTCTCAGTTCACGGCGTCTGCGGCGCCTTCGGTACACTGTGTGTCGGACTTTTCGCGCACCCGACCTACGCGGAATCGGCCGGGATGGGCGAGCTGGCAGGCCTTTTCTATGGAGGCGGTGCCGGCCTGCTGGGAGTACAGGCGCTGGGCGTGGTGAGCGTCCTCGCCTGGGTGGCGGTGACGGCAGCCATCATGTTTGTGGTAATCCGAGCCACAATCGGACTCCGCGTCACCCGTGATGAAGAACTTCGAGGTCTTGATATCGGCGAACACGGCATGGAAGCCTACGCCGGTTTCCAGATTTTCACAACCGAGTAACTCGTTCTCTTCCCTAACTTGCGGATGGTCGGCGGCGGCCCGGTGGCTGTCGCCGATCCGTCCCAAAGGAGTACCCCATGAAACTGGTAGTTGCCTATATACAGCCGGAAAAGCTTAACGACGTCAAAGCCTCCCTTTTCGAGGCCGACATTCACAAGATGTCCGTCACCAATGCCCGAGGTTGCGGACGGCAGAAAGGTTTTACCGAGTCCTACAGAGGGGTTGTGACCGAGGTCAATCTCCTGAAAAAGGTCCGCCTGGAGATAGCGGTCAACGATGACTATCTCCAGACAACTGTCGATGCCATAATCGAGGGCGCCCGGACGGGTGAAATCGGCGATGGCAAAATTTTCGTCACTGAACTCCAGAAATGCATACGGATCCGCACGGGGGAAAGCGGCGAAAATGCGATAGGATGAGACGGTCGCCAGGGAGGTTCAGGTCGCGAAGGAGAACAACGCGTTTTCACAGAAAAGACTAATCCGAAGTCCCTTTTCCCTGTTCCTTCGCGACCTCTCCCCCTGCGCGCAAAAAAGTAAGGACACCGAAAAAAATGCAGAGTAGCCGATAAGGGCAAGGACGGAAGGATTGAGACTGAGGATTCACAGGTGATTACGTGCGGCCCGATTAACCCGCATATTTCACAAACCTCAAACTGTAACTATTCTAAAAGCAACTTCAGC
>JBKHGK010000262.1:0-3130 GCA_046539705.1 Candidatus Brocadiia bacterium
GGGAGTATCACATCTGTCTGGTAAAGAACGTTTTTTCCGGTTTTGACCCGTACACATTCATCGACTTTGCTGATGGGGTTGAATACGCCTTCACCCGGAAGTTATCATGTTCCCGGTTTCCGGTTGTGCCAGAAACGGACCGGGAGGCCTGGATGTATACGAGGCGGGCTGGAATCTGTGAGCGCAAACGCTCAGCCTGGGTTCATGGCTCCAGATTCTCAATCTCAGATGGAAGGTTACGATCATGAATCAGACGTATGAGGCGACTGCAGGGGAAAAAGGCGCCCGATCATCGTGGCCGTGCTCACGTACACTCCTCCTTGGTATAGCCGTCGGCGTAATACTCCTCTATGCGCTGGGACTCACTGATTTGTGGCGTTTCCAGCGGGATAGTGCCATATACATGGGCCTGGCCCGGTCGATTGTGGAGGGGGAGGGATACCGGTTCAACCATGAAAACCACACTTTTTATACGCCGGGGCTGCCGCTCATGCTGGCCGCGACCGGCAGCATCACCGAAGTGCCCCAGTTGCTGACGGACAGTTTCCTGGGCTATAACCTGCTCCTTACCTGTCTGGGACTTGGTAGCATTCTGCTCTTTTACTTTCTTCTGCGTGAACTGGACCTTCCTCCGCCGGTTTTCGTGGCGGCTTTTCTGTTCTTCGCCTTCTCCCGTACCCTTTACTATTATTCGACCCACATAATGACCGATGTGCCGTTCACCTTCTTCGCCATCGGATCTCTTCTGCTTGGTTTCATTGCGGTGAGGCGGAAAGGATGGAAGTCGTGGCTTGCCGTGGGGGGGGCGGGTTTTACTGTCATGGCTGCCAGCAGTGTCCGGCCGGTGGGACCGCTCCTGTTGATGGCAATTACCGGGGGGATCTGGCTTCATTGGGATGTGCTGGATGAGTGGAAACGCAAACTGGGGCAGACTCTTCTGCTGTGGATCCCGGCTGTTACGGCTCTGGGGGCGTATGCTTATTGGACCCGGACTCTGAAGTCCGAGGGTGGCAGACATTATTTCCGCGGGTATCTCCGTGCGGATCGCATAATAGAATTTTTTCTTACCCTGCTGGAGAAGAGCGGCGAGCATATGGGAGGTCTCTCTGACGCGCTTTTGGGCACAGATGCCGGCGTTATTCCGGGAGTGATTCTCGCAGTTCTGCTCGCTGTGGGACTGGTAAAGTTGCTGAAGTCCGGCGAACGGCAGTTCAGCATATTTGCCCTTCTTCTGGGCGGAGTTATCATAGCTGGAGGATGGCCCCTGGGTCGGCGGTATCTGCTGCCGGCGATACCGGTTATGTGTATTTGGCTGGCACTGGGTGGATATACGGTCGGCCAGTACCTGCACACACGCCGGGAATGGTGGACCCGCTCGCGGGTGCGTAAACTCGGATATTCCTGTGTGGCTATAGTATTGCTGGTGAACCTGATACGGATCGGGGATGTGGTTATCGAACAGAGGAGAGGACTTTATGAAGAGGTCCAGGACGGAAAACTGACTGATTACCGTCCGGTACTGGAGTGGCTGCGGGAGAATGAGACCAATGATGACGTGCTGATAATTGGCTATGAGGCCTCAACGATCCACTACTTTACCCGGCTCCGGACGAAACACGTGCGGGACCGGGACACCGAGGACTGGAGCCGGGAGAAAACGCTGGAATGGGCCCGGGAGGCGGATTACATCATAAAAGATGAGGAGAAGGCGGAGAGCACCGCTGCGTTTGAAAAACATCTCCCGACTGATAACCTGAAACTCGAACCGGTTGTTCGGGAGGGGATGGTCACCCTTCTTCGTGTGGTCAGAGAGCAATAAAATAACTTTCCCCTATACGTGGGTCAGAGGACGTTTCACGTGGTTTTCACCCTTGATCGGTGCATATCATGAAACTGATAATACAGATTCCATGCTACAATGAAGAGAAGACATTACCGGAGACCCTTGCGGATCTGCCGGAGGAAGTTGAGGGCGTGGAAGAGGTCCAGACATTGGTCATCAACGACGGCAGTACGGACCGCACGGTTGAGGTTGCCCGGAAGCATGGTGTGGACCACATCCTGAATATGCCCTGTAACAAGGGGCTGGCTGCTGCCTGGAGCGCCGGCCTCGATCACGTACTGGGTCTCGGGGCGGATATCATAGTGAACACCGACGGGGATAATCAGTATTGCGGGGCCGATATCCCCGCCCTTGTTCGGCCCATCGTGGACGGTGAGGCCGAGATGGTTATTGGGGCGCGGCCGATCGAAGAGATAGGGCACTTTTCATGGTTGAAAAAGCGTCTCCAGCGGTTTGGCTCCTGGGTTGTCAGCATCTGTGCGGGGGTGAAGGTCGACGACGCAGCGAGCGGATTCCGGGCCTACAGTGCCGGTGCTGCCCGCGAGCTCAATCTGATTTCGGATTACAGCCATTGCACCGAAACCCTGATAAGGGCGGCCCGTCGGGGCATCAAAATAGCCAACGTTTCCATCCGGGTCAATGAAAAACTGCGCGATTCACGGTTGATGAAAAGCTTGCCCGGTTACCTGTGGCGTCAGGGCCGGGACATCTTTCGCATAGCCACAATGGTGCATCCGCTCAAAGTGTTCGGGATACCGTCACTGATCACGTTTCTGGTGGGAGCGACCGGCTGTCTGCGTTTCCTCTATTTCTACTTTACCGGTCGCGGCTCCGGGCATGTCCAGTCGCTTATATTTTCCGCCATCTTCATTATCGCCGCATTCGTCCTCAGTCTGATGGGCCTGGCGGCGGATATGATCAGCACGAACCACCAGCTGATTGAGGATGCCCTCGTCCGGCTCAAGCGACTGGGGGAGAAAGACCGGGAAGATTCCTGCTGATCTTCCCTTTCGGTGTGCGGAGTTTGCACCCGCCCGACACCGGGCCTGGCGAGGTGGGTGGAGGGGGCCGATTTTATGGGCGGGATTGCTTTTTATGTGAATATTCAGTGGGCCCCGTGTCGGAATGTACGAAAAGCACGTTTCCGGCCTGTTGCGCGTATCGTGGAAAAGCTGTTCGTGGACACCTTTTCACCTGCTGGGCAGGATTCTTTTCCTGCTTGAAGTCTGTGTCTTTCCACGGCACACTGAAATATGCGAGTCAAAAAACAGGGATGTTCGGACGCGT
>JBKHGK010000263.1:0-3125 GCA_046539705.1 Candidatus Brocadiia bacterium
GCATTGATCCTTCTGGGAGACTTCCAGTCCCCCACTGCCCCCCTTCCTACAATCCAATCATCCATTTTATCAGCCGCCTGCAGGCCCGATACGTAGACGCATCGTTTGTATAACTTTCCACAAACTGTCTGGCCTCAGTTCCACCGCGCAGAAATGCCGTACCCGATCTCAACCGTTTCAGTTCCAGACCGAGCACAATGTCGCGGAGAACCGGCGGCAGCCAGCTTTGCCGGGCTCTTCCCAGCCGATCCAGCACCACGTTACCCTCATCATCAAATCCAAACGCCCCCGCCCTATCCAAACCAAGATGATAAACGTTCCGCGCGTGAAGCCTGTGCAGAGCTCTTTGCAATCGTACCTTCCGTTCTCGGTTCATACCGTCATGGACAATCTCGGAACAGCCGGCCGGATAGTGCCCCAGAAAAACCTCTTTCCCCCTGCCGCGCATCCAGGCCACCGGGAATGGCACCGTAAAACCATTCCACCACAGCATCCGGGACTTCTCCCAGTGGTTCCGCAAGGATGCCTTTACGAAAAGCCCATCCAGCTTGCCGTTCCAATCGTCTCCCACTTCCCGACATCTGACAAAAAGCGAAGGACACTCACCGGGCGGATTCTCGACAAACCGCTCGGGCCCCGGCCGACTTATACCGGCCTGATCGCTGAGAAACCTGTAAAACTCAGGAAAGCTGTAACACGTTGCAAGTTCGCCCTCCCATGGCCCCAGATCGAACTCCACGGAAAACGGTTTATTAATACCCCTGCCCTTCCGGCCCCGGAGGCTACCTCCTCCGTTCAACATACCCACAGCCGCTTCATACACCTTATTCTCACTGATCCGGGTCATACAGATCGGATCATCACACTGCCGTTTTTCGCACGGCCGACAGTCAACGTCCGCGGTAAGCACCTCCGCCCGGCTGCAGTAAGGCCCGGTCCCTTCAACCTCTTTGGGGCCGAAAAGAGCGAGCACCGGAACCCCGAGGGCCGACGCCAGATGCATCGGCCCGGTATCGCTTCCAATAAACAGCTCCGCCTGGCTGAGCAGATAGGTTAGTTGCTGAAGGTGGGGAAGTCGCGGAGCAAGCACCGCTCTATGCGACGAGGCCGAGACCAGCCGGTGCGCAAGCGCCTCCTCCCCGGGGCCAAACGTCACCAGCACCCCCGCCCCTTTCTCCTCCATCAATCGCCGCGCCACACGCCCGTAACGCTCCGGGACCCACCGTTTAAAGGAGGCAAAATCGCTCGTGCCGGGATGCATCACCACCAGCGGGCGGGACAGGTCCGCGCATACCCAGCGTACAGCCTCTTTGTAGGACTCCCCACACGGAAGGTTCGGAGCCGCGTAGCGCGTTGATATGCCCAGAGCTCCCAGCAGTGCAAGGTCACGCTCAATCCGGTGACATCCTTTTTCAGGCACCTGCACCAGTTCGTTCTGAACCAACCAGTTGTGCTCCCGCCCCACCGGAGGTGCAAAACCCACCCTCAGATCCGCCCCCGCGCATCCCACTATCCACGTGCTTTTCAGACTGCTCTGAAAATCCAGGCTGACATCAAAACTCTGTCGACGCAACGCCAGCATAACGTCCGCCAGATCCGGCACCATCTCGCCCCATTCCAGGGGATTCCTGAGCTGACGGGACCATGTATTTCTGGGGATGGTAAACAGGGTGTCGATGTACGGATGGTTCTCCAGCAGCCCCTCAAACCGTTCCTCCACCACCCAGGTCACATGTGCATTCGGGCGCGCACTGCGCAGGGCGGTAAGCGCATTCATCGCATGAACGATGTCACCAAGTCCGCTCAGACGGACGCACAGTATATTACCACCGCTGCTGGGCTCACATACAGTCATCGACAACTGACTCCATCCTTATCCCGGTGACTGACCTCAAATGTCCGTTCCGCCAGATCACTGAGCGGCACGGTTCCCTCTCCTGCAACGGCCGTTTCAAGCCTGTTCGCCAGCGGATTAACCCAGTGAGACGGAATGGTTTCAGCCCCGGCCACCATGCCTGCAATGGACCCCACGGTGGCGCCGTTGCAGTCGGTGTCCATACCGCCCATAACCGCCAGCCCCACGCTGCGGGTAAAGTCGCCATCGCCCCACAGCAGGGCTGCAGCAACGATCGCGGCATTGTTTATCGAATGAGCCATCTCATAGTCGCCGAACCGCCACCCGATCCGCTCAAGGACCCGCTCCGCCGATTCCCCCTCATCCCGCCACCGGAGAACGATCTCCACTGCCTCCGACAAACGACACTCCCCCGGTATTTCCGAGAGTCCTATACGAATGAGCTGTTCCGGATCGCCCGTGACATACGCGGCGGCATTCATCGCCGCCACCCACATCGCCCCGTACACACCGTTTCGCACGTGACTTATACGCGCATCGCGATAGGCAAGACCGGCGGCCTCTTCCGGATGTCCCGGACAGATGTAACCCCATAAATCGCCTCGAATCCGCGCACCTATCCACTCCCGATAGGGATTACGATCCCGGGCGCTTTCGGGCGGCCAGATCCCCTTCAAAAAGTTACCGTAGGCAATTCTCTCGGCGGTGAACAACCGGGCGGCCGGAACATCCATCAGCCACTTCTCCGCCACATCCCGGGAGGTGAAACCACGCCCGTGCTCCTCCACCGTCCGCAGAGCAAGAACCGTATAATCCATATCATCATCCCGTGGCGCCCCCTCTATATGCCCGCGCCGAAGGCGTTTCATCTCCCGCGTGAGTTCCACATTCTCGCCCCCCGCGGGCATCGGCCAGTAATCATCCAGAGGACACGCATCACGCTGTCGCAGCAGATCCCGGATATGCTGGCCGTTCCAGCCCTCCACCGGTTTACCAAGCAGGCATCCGGCCGTCCTCCCCAACCAGGCACCCCGAACTTTATCCCGTCGCGTTCTCGCATCCACCCCGGCTCCTAAGCTCCTGGGGCCTTCCGGACGCAGCTCCCGGATGTGGTCCAGCTCATCCGGCTCCGCGTAACTCCAATCCGGTTCCGGTTCAAGCTCCTCCAGTTCCCCGCGCAGCCTCTCAAACCGCTGCCCTCTCTCCTTCGGTGGGCGTTTGCGGGCCAGATCCAGATCCCTCTCCAGCTCCCACGTATCGCACCCCTGCT
>JBKHGK010000264.1:0-3124 GCA_046539705.1 Candidatus Brocadiia bacterium
GGTACTGTTAAAAAACACCCTGTTGTTATAAATCTGACTGTGACTTTGCGATTCACGTTTTCTGAAGTTGGTTTTAGAATAATTAACGTTTGAGGTTTGTGAAATATGCGGGCTAAAGCTCAGGCCCCGTGACCTGTGCCCCGGCGAATCGATGTACGGGGCAGGTCAACGCAACGGGGCGGACGGACAGGCTCGGGTTAGAGTAATCTGGAAGACCCCGCCTGCCTCCTCCGTATGTTACGGACAATTGTTCTATTCGGATTGCCCTCTGTACTGTCCCCATCACCTTAAAGAGACACTGCAATGACCAGCACCGCACTTTCTGAACTCACATCCGAATCATGCAAGATTGCCGTTGTTAATTCCAGCTCCTTCGGCCGAACATGTCCTGACCTGATGGAGCGGCTGGAGGAACTGGGCTCTGTCAGAAGAGTTGACGTGCCCTCCAATATATCCGGACGAGATCTTGCGCGTGAACTCGCCGGCCATCATTTCATTATAGCCAGCGTCACCCCGCAGTTTCCGGAAAGTTTTTTCCGGGGGCAGAAAGACGCACTGCTGATAGCCCGACATGGCATAGGCTGCGATAACGTCGACCTGCCGGCCGCAACTGACCACGGTGTTATCGTTACCCGTGTGACCCACGAGGACGAGCGTGACGCCGTGGCGGAGCTTTCCCTGTCTCTCATAATGACCTGTATCCGACAGATAATTCCCGCCAGTGACGCCGTCCAGGAACGGAGATGGGACAAACGAGCAACGTATGTGGGGAAAGAGCTCTCCCATATGACCGTGGGAATCGTGGGATACGGGAATATCGGCAGTCGGGTTGGGGAGATCGTCAGCGAAGGTTTTGGGGCCGAGGTCCTCGCCTGCGATCCGAACATAGCCGACGCCGTACTGCGCAAGACCGGCGTCCGCCCGGCCACCCTGGATCAGGTTCTCCGGGAAGCGGATCTTATCAGTTTTAATGCTTCCCTCAACCCGGACAACTATCATTTTATTGGTGAGGATGAATTCGCGCTGATGAAAGACGGTGTCATAATCGTCAACACGGCCAGAGGAGAACTCATCGACACCGGAGAACTGGTCAATGCCCTGCATGAGGGAAAAATCGCGTCAGTTGGACTTGACGTGGCGGAAACCGAACCAATTGAAGACGACAACCCGCTTCTGGACTTCCCCAACGTGCATATCGTCCCACATATTGGCAGCTACACGGAACGATCCATACGTAAGATGGACGAAAAAATGGTCGTTGACGTGGAAACGGTCCTGGATAGCCGGATACCTCACGCTGTCGTGAATTCGGCCGTTCTTCGAAGCGAAAACAGATCGGGGATCCAGCAATGAATCTGACCCTCGCCGTCGATTGCGGCACGACCAATCTGAAAGCCGGGCTTGTCAACTCAGAGGGTAAGCTCGTGGCACATACCACAAGGCCGATCGAGCTCCAGCATCCGGAACCGGATGCGGCCGAGCACTCTCCCGGGGACATCTATGACGCTTTTCGATCCGCCGTCCGGGAGGTTGCGTCGGAGCGGCGAGACGAGATCGCCATGATGGGACTGTCAGGCTATCAGTTCGGATTCATGCCGATGGATTCGGACTACAGGCCACTGACAGGAATGATAACTCTGCTTGATGGACGATCCCGGCGGGAAGTCACCCGAATGACCGATCTGCTGCCCCAGGAAGAACTTTACCGCATCAGCGGCCTTCCACCGATGTTCACCTCGCTGCTGGCCAAAATTCTCTGGATGAAACGAGAGAAACAGGAGCTGTTCGGGAAGACGGCTTTCTTCGCCGACATCAAAAGCTTCCTGCTCCACCGCCTTACCGGCCGATTTGTCACGGAACCAAGTATTGCCGCAACCACCCAGATGCTGGACCTGTCCACGATGGACTGGGCTCCCCGGCTGGTCCGGGCAGCCGGTATAAGCACCGACCAGCTTCCAAAAGTTGTCAGCGGCAATGAAACAGCGGGGACGCTCAGCAGCGCCGCGGCGGAACAGCTCAACCTGCCCCCGGATCTACCCGTACTGCCCGGGCTGTATGACGGTGGAGCCATGATGGTCGGGATGGGCGGGCTCACCGGCCGTGAAGGCGTGTGCAGCATAGGCACGTCAACTATGTTGAGAATATGTGTGGATGAACCCGTCCTTGACCACCCGGATGCTCGACGGCTCCAGACTTATCCTCTTTTTCCCGGCACGTGGGCCACCGGAGGCGGGATCAACAACGGAGGCGTCGTGCTCCAGTGGTGCCGGGACGAACTCATGCCCGGCGCCACCTATGAGCAGATTCTGGAGGCGGCCGCAGACATCCCCGCCGGTGCAGAGGGAGTACTGTGCCTGCCCTACCTGAGCGGAGAACGGGATCCGCGGATTGGCGAAAATGCCTCCGGGGTCTTTCTGGGAATACGACAGAAACATGGCTCCGCCCATATGGTACGAGCCGCGCTTGAAGGGGTTGCCTGCACCGTGAACCTTATCAAAGAGGCTGCGGAAGCGAACGGCATTGAGATCGAGGATATCCGCATCTGCGGATCGGGCAGCCAGTCGGATCTATGGTGCCAGATATTTGCCGATATAAGCGGCTGCCCCGTGCGACGTCCCATCCAGGAAGATGCTACGCTCACCGGCACCGCCATCCTGGCGAGTGTTGAACTGGGGATATTTGACAATATTGTGGAGGCCACCGGAGCCATGCTCCAGAATGGCGACATCTTCCAACCCGACAGCCGTCGGACGGAGACATACGACAGGCAGTTCCATATTCACGAAGAAATGCTCCGCCCGGCGCGGACTCTATTTTCTCTTCAAACCGAATTGTCGGACCGATGATCGACCCTATCGCCTGCATCTTACGCATGCAGACTATCCCGCATATTTCACAAACCTCAAACGATAATTACGGTGAATGGTCCCCGCAATCCGACGACCTGCAATGCACTGCGCGCCCGCACATCGCCACACTTTTTGGTAATTCACGATAAAATCTGCTTATCCGGCCGAGATATCCGACGATAACAAAAGTGGTCTACCACAGATTTCCTCTAAGTCAGTAGGCTCCCTCAATCAATGAACTCATCGAAACCGCACAGTGATTCCCCGACAGAACC
>JBKHGK010000265.1:0-3117 GCA_046539705.1 Candidatus Brocadiia bacterium
TAAAGTTCTGCTCTCCGGGTTATTCCCCGGGCGGTCCCGCGAACTCTGTTTGCGTATCCCGCGGGACCAGCATAAGAGACTCAGTTTTCCAGAGATGGAGTGTGAATATGACCGACATTGCCGATATCAGAGTACGAGTTGCCCCTTCCCCGACCGGTGCCCCCCATGTGGGCACAGCCTACGTCGCGCTGTTCAACTACGCCTTTGCGCGGCACGAGAACGGACAATTCCTGTTGCGGATCGAGGATACCGATCGGGAACGATCCACGAGGGAGAGTGAAGAGGAGATCATGCGTGCTCTGCGCTGGCTTGGCCTGCACTGGGACGAGGGACCGGACGCAGGGGGGCCTCATACGCCCTATCGGCAGAGCGAACGGTCGGACCTCTATCGCAGCCACGCTCAGACCCTGCTGGATACCGGTGACGCCTACCGGTGTTTCTGCAGTCCGGAAAGGCTCGAAGAACTTCGGGAACGACAGAAGGCCGAGAAAGGTTTTGTGGGCTACGACGGTAAATGCCGGGATCTGGATGAGGAGGAAATACGCCAGAAGCTCGATGCCGGGGAGCCGTACACGATTCGCATGAAGTCACCGCAGGACGGCGAGACGGCTTTTCAGGACCGCATTCGGGGGGAGATATCCGTACCCAACAAGGAGATCGACGACCAGGTTCTGCTCAAAAGCGACGGGTTCCCCACCTATCACCTGGCCAACGTGGTGGACGACCACCGGATGGGCATCTCCCACGTGGTGCGCGCGGAGGAGTGGATAAGCTCCACCCCGAAACACAAGCTTCTTTATGAGGCCCTGGGATGGGATGCGCCGGTTTTCGTGCATCTGCCGCTCCTGCGCAATAAGGATAAGACGAAGATCAGCAAACGGAAAAATCCCACCTCTCTGAACTGGTATCGGGAGGAAGGGTACCTCCAGGAGGCGCTTCTGAATTTCCTGGCGCTGATGGGGTATTCTCTCGAAGAGGACCGGGAGATGTTCACGGTTGAGGAGATGATAGAGGAATTCACCTGGGACAGGGTGAAGACCAGTGGTCCGGTGTTTGACCGAGAAAAACTGGACTGGCTCAATGGTGAATACATACGGGAGCTCGATCCCGAGGAATTGCTGGGCAGAATTCTGGCCGAGCCTTACACCGAGCACACCGACGAGAATGCGCAGAAGATGCTCGAAATAGTCAAGCTGATCCAGGAGCGGATCGAAACTCTCACCGAGTTCGATGAAAGTGTCAACTTCTTTTTCGAGCGTGAACCGTACGATCCCGAGCTGCTGATCCCCAAAAAACAGGAGGCGGAGTTCGCGCTTGAGATCGTTCGGGCACTCAAAGACACCTTCCAGCGGGTGGAGCAGTGGGAGACCGATACGCTGGAGCAGCTCACGGCTGATTTTTGTGAGGAGAAGGACTGGAAAAAAGGCTGGGTGTACATGCCTTTGCGGATAGCCATTACGTGTCGGAAGGTCAGCACACCGCTTTTCGAGACAATGGAGATTCTTGGCAAAGAGGAATGCCTGGAGCGCCTTGATCTGGCGGTTGAAAAGGCCCGGTCCCTCGTGTGAGGGAGTTTGGGGAACGGGAACTCAGCGCTGCCGGACCTCCTGTGACCATCCGTTGTTACCCACCGGTGAGGTGGCGCCGCTATCGAACGTCAGATCGCAATCACTCGCCTATGAAACACAGAGCGAAAAAGGCTGCCCCGGGCCGTACTGGGTGGACGACGGCTCTCGTCCTCTGTCTTGTCGTCCTGACATGCCAGGCGGGGGAAGTGGAACGGAGGATAAACCAGGCGCTTGAGGAGAATGCTCCGGGAAAAGCGAGGGTGGGGATTGAGGTCGTGCGGATAGCCGATGGACGGGTGATCTATTCGAAGAACAGTACAGAGAGCTTCATGCCGGCTTCCAATCAGAAACTGGTGACTGCCGCGGGGGCGATGCTGTTGCTGAAACCGGATTATGAGTTCGAGACGGTTCTCTGGGGGAGCGGCAGCAGGGACACGAGCGGTGGGTTGCGGGGCGACCTCAAAATCACCGGCGGCGGTGACCCCACGATCGGCAGTCCTGAATTTGCCGCCCGGTATCCCGAACACAGAGATCCCTTCCGTGTCTGGGCCAGTCGACTGGCTGCAACGGGGTTGCGACGTATTACGGGACAGGTGGTGGTGGACGGCGGGTTTTTTGATCGTCTGCATGTCCATCCCGAGTGGCCGGAGGAACAGCTCTGGCGGACCTATTGTGCACCCGTCTCTGCGCTGGCCTTCCAGAATAACTGCGTTCAGGTCAGCGTGAAACCCGGCCCTGATGCCGGCGAACCGGCAAAAGTTGAGTTCTCCCCCGACGTGCCGGGACTTAATCTCAGGAATAGCTGCCGCACTCATCCAGAACGTCATGCGATCTGGTTCGACAGGGATCCGTCCTCCGATGTGATCCAGGTGGGCGGACATGTTCTGGGCGGAAGCGTGGGGTACGCCGGATATGTGACGGTTCCTGCGCCGTCCCTTTTCGCCGCACGAGCCTTTGCACTGCAACTGCGCCGGGCGGGGGTGTATCTGGGCCGCCCTTTCTGCCGGCTGAACAGGGACGCCGATGAGAAGTCGTGGTACAGAATTGATTCTCACCGGACCCCGATCAAACCGGTGCTGAGTGTGATGATGACCGAAAGCCAGAACTTCTACGCCGAACAGATCGTCAAGACCATAGGGGCGGAGAACAGGGGAGAGGGGTCGTGGGAGGAAGGGCTCGGAGAAATATCGGCCGCCCTCCGCGAGGTCGAGGTTGACCTGAGGGGCGTCGAGCTCTCGGATGGGAGCGGTATGTCCCGGGGCAACCGCCTGACCCCTCGGGCCGTATGCCGCCTGTTGCTGCGAATGGACGAGCAGTTTGGGGCTGAGTTCCGGGAGCTGCTGCCGCGGCCCGGCGAAGGAACACTTCACAACCGGCTGACCTCGTCCCGCTACCGGTCCAGAGTGCGAGCAAAAACCGGTTACCTTCATTCAGTAAGCGCCCTCAGCGGTTATGTCCGAACCGTCGACCAGGAGGCGATGGCGTTCTCCATAATGATCAACGAATCGGACGTCGGAAACAGTCGTATGGGGCGGCTGGAGGACGCAAT
>JBKHGK010000266.1:0-3094 GCA_046539705.1 Candidatus Brocadiia bacterium
CACAATGACCGAGAAATGCCTTATCCCCCGATGTATCGAAAAAATCCTGTCGGCGAGCCACTGTAATGTGGCCTATATAGGAGGTTCTCTGACGGTTGGAGTGGGGGCCAGCAACGTGGCTGAAACCTGCTGGCGCCGATTGTTCACCCGATACCTGTATCAGGAGTACCATACCAGATACCACTGCCAGGTCAGCGAGATAATGGGAGCCATAGGAGCCAGCGAATCCTATGCGAGCGCATTCATGGTCCCCCGGAACGTAATTCCCCACAAGCCGGACCTTGCACTGGTGGAATTCTGCGTAAATGACGCGGGTGCTCCCGACGAAGAACTGGTGCTCAAGGGGATGGAAGGGATAGTCCGCCAGCTGCTCACAACCGACAGCAACTGCGACGTCATGCTGCTGGGTACCGGATCGCGACCGGGCGCCAAAAACGCGGACGAAGAGGGCCGCGTGGACCAGTCGTTGCACAGACAGGTGGCCGAACACTATCAGCTGCCGTTCGTGGACATGCAGGATCATCTCCTGCAGACCATCGAGGAGCGCGGCGAGACCTGGGATGACGTGGCTCTGGAATACGAGGAGAAGGATCCCCATCATCTGAATGACCGCGGCCAGCGGATTTCATTCGAGGCAATACGCAACGCTTTCGAACAGCAGGTGGCCCTGTTCAGAGCCGGCGAGGTGAAAGAGCCGCAAACGCCGCTGCCGGATCCGATGGTCTCCGATGAACTCCAACATGTGGAGATCTTCAACCCCGCGAAGAAGAAAAGCGGAGTTGAACTGCAGGGCCAGTGGGAGGAAAAGCAGGACGAACTGGTGCCCTGGTATTTTGACAGCCTCCTTATGGGCTCCCCGGGCGCCGAACTGCACTTCACCTTCACCGGCACAGCCGTCGCCGTATGGGGATTGATGTATAACAACGGGCTGAAAGTCAGGGCAACGATCGACGGGGAAAAGGTGCGCGGCCCGTACCTGCGGCATTTCATCGAATTCGGGAAGGGGGCCGTTCTGGCCCATGGGCTCCCCCGGGGAGAACATGAACTGCATCTGACCGTTGACAGCCCGAGCAGACGCCATAATAAGCTGGAGGCTCCTCGAGCGCAGATAGCGTACATTACGGTGGGAGGAGTGCCGGACGAGCAATAAGAACCACTCTTTTGTCGATTACTTTTTCTCTTTTTATCCCCTTCACTTATGAACTGGATAACGGGCGCAGGAGCATTTCTGAGCTGGTTTGCGGCCTTTGGTTTCGCTGCTTTAATGCTCACGGCCGGCAGCATCATGCTGTCCCGCACAATAAAGTTCCGCTTTATACTGACCGACCGCCACACATACGTGATCTGGGTTATGGCGATGACCCTTTCGGTGGGGCTGGCTTACCTGATGAACTGGTCCATATGGGGCATGTTCTTACCACAGGCTTACTTTCAGGCCGCACGGGCCGGTTGGATTGCGGCGGGAGCCACTTTCGCCGTCGGGACGCTCATCCTGACGTCTCGCCGATCATGTGATTCGGAAGACCGCACGGGGAACGCTCTCATGCTGCTGGGAGTGATCGGAGCAGACGCCATCTTTTGCGGCTTCCTGATCTGGAAATTCGAACAAATCGCCGCTTTTATGAACTGATCAACTCAACTTCAGACAGACGGAGGAACACTCATGGCCCGCATAGCCATTATTGGAGCCGGAAGCGCTGTTTTCGCACAGGCAATGATCAGGGATTCTCTCTCTTTTGAATCCCTTGAGGACACCACATTTTGCCTGATGGATATCGATGAGGAACCGCTGGGCTATATGGAAACCATCGCCCGGAAGATGATCGACCAGGGGGATTATCCGGCCGACATCGAAGCGACGATGGACCGCCGCGAGGCCCTTGAAGGGGCCGATTACGTCATCGTTTCAATACTGGTCGGCGGCCGGGAACCCATAGCCCGGGAAATCGACATCCCGCTGGAATACGGAGTCGACCAGTGTATTGGCGACACCATGGGGCCTGGAGGCATTTTCCGCGCCATGAGAACCATCCCCGAAATGGTTGATATAGCCCGGGATATGGAGGAGCTCTGCCCCGATGCACTGATGCTCAACTATACCAACCCCATGTCGATGCTCTGCCGGGCGATCCGCCGGCAGACCGATGTCGAAGTGGTTGGGCTCTGCCACAGCGTGCAGGGGGCACATTCATTGCTGGCGGACAAGATCGGAGAGGACCCGGACGAGTGCTCATCATGGGTGGCGGGTATCAATCATCAGGCATGGGTTCTTGATTACTCCTGCAACGGCCAGGACATGTACCCCCGCATCCGCCGCGCCGCCCGGGAGGACGAAGAATGGTATGAGAACGATACCACACGAGTGGAGATGCTCCGGCATCTGGGATACTACGTTACCGAATCCAGCGGCCATAACTCCGAATACAATCCCTGGTTCCGGAAAAGACCCGAACTTGTCGACAAATACGCGGGCGACGGTTTCAATGGCGAAACCGGTTATATCAAAGAACTCTACAGCACCGACCGGGAGGAATACATGGGCAGCCTCCGGGATATCGCCGAGAAAGAGGAATATGACCTGTCCCGGGGACATGAATACGGCTCATACATCATGAACGCCCTTGAGACGGGGGAGCCGTTCAGATTCAACGGAACCGTGCCCAATACCAACCTGATAACCAATCTCCCGGACAACGTCAGCGTGGAAGTGCCCATATACGCCGACGCCAGCGGCCTGCGCCCCTGCCATGTGGGCAACCTGCCACCACAGCTGGCCGCGCTGAACCGGATGGCCGTGCAATCACTGGAAATGGCGGTGGAGGCATGCATAAACGGCGACCGGGATATGCTCTACTGGTCGATCGCGTATGATCCACTGACATCCGCCGTCCTGTCCCTGGAGGAAATACGCGAGATGGTCGACGCCATGTATGAGGAGGAAAAGGATCTGATGCCGACTTTCACCGAATAGCCCGGATAGAGCGTTTGTCTCCAGGGGGGATGCGCGCCGTAGCGCTTCCCCCGACCCCAGGGGCCCGGATAGCCCGCATATTTCACGAGTCGTCAGTGCGCCAGATATGAGAACAGTCAAAGG